>DASQJK010000317.1:0-2610 GCA_035631095.1 Thermoanaerobaculia bacterium | reverse complement strand
GATCGGTCCGCCGTGGATGAGCTGAACGAGCGGGTATTTCTTCGCCGGGTCGAAGCCCGGCGGATAGACGACGAACATCTGCACCGTGTCGCCGCCGGCCCCCTTGAAGTCGAACGACTTCACCTCTCCCGCCTCGATCTGCTTCATGCGGTCGTCGTTCGTGGTGGTCAGCGCGCGCAAGCCCTTGCCGTCGATGCCGACGACGAAGAGCTCCGGGGGCGCCGTGATCGTGCTGCTCGCGAACACGACCCGGCCGTCGCGCGTCGGCTCGAAGGCGGAGATGGTCCCGCCGCGAGAGACGAGGCGAGGAGTGCCGCCGGCGGCTGGGATCGCGTATAGGTTGCCGCGCGCCTGCACCTCCGCGCGAAACAGGATGGTCCGGCCGTCGGGAGTCCAGCGCCAGCCGCCCGGAGAGTCGGTCCACGCTTCCGTGAGCACGCGCGTCTGCCCGCTCGCGAGGTCGAGCACGGCGAGGCGCGTCCGGTCCGGCCAGTCCTCCGCTTTGACGCGCAGTCCGTAGGCGACGCTCTTTCCGTCCGGAGAGAAGACGGGACTCGAGTCGTCCGCGGGATTCCCGGGCGTGAGATCCCGCACCGGGCCTCCCGCCGTCGGGACGGCGAAGAGGTCCGAGTGGATGGTGCGGTACGGCTCCGGCGTCGCGTTGGCTTCGAACACGATGGTGGATCCGTCGGGCGACACGTCGAAGTTGCCCGAGCCGGTCTGGAAATCGAAAAGGCGCTTCGACCCGGGGGTGAGGTCGGTCGACGTCTTCGCCGCGACGTCGACGACGAAGAGATGCGGGAACTCGTCGTCGGTGAGCCAGCGGTCCCAGAACCGGTAGAGGCGGTTTTCGGTGACGTGCGCCTTTACCTTGTTCTTCTCGCGCGCTTCGAGAGCCTTCTTCGTGTCCGCGGGAGTGCCGGCCCCGCCGACGACGTGAGAGACGAACACGATGCGCCTGCCGTCGGGAAGCCACTTCGGGTCTGATGCCCCCAGAGGGAGATCCGTCACGCGCTCTGCCTCCCCGCCTCCCACGTTGATGACGTAGATCTGGCTCGCCTTGTCGTCGTCGCGCTTCGAGACGAATGCGATCCGCCGCCCGTCCGGGCTCCACGCGGGCTGGGTGTCAGACGCCTTGTTCGCCGTGAGCCGCCGCGGAGGGCCGCCGGCGACCGGCACGATCCAGATATCCGCGTTCCCCCGGTTCTCTTCGATGTCGTACGCCGTTACGGTGTACGCGGCGAGCGTTCCGTCCGGGGACAGGGCTGGCGCGCCGACTCTCTGAATCGCCCAGATGTCGTCGATTGTCAGAGCATGCCGGCCGGTGTCCGGCGCCGCCGCCGCCACCGGGGCGGCCGCGGCGAAGGCGAAGAGAACGGCGAGAACGGACGCCGCGGCGTGGCGGATGCGCATCGAGAGCTCCTCCTGCGGTTACTTGCGTTTCCTGCCGGTGATCTCGGCGAAGAAGGCGTCGCTCTTGACGGGGCGCCCGAGGAACCGCTCCACCAGCTGCCGCGCGGGCTCCTCGCCGCCGCGCGCGAGGATCGTCTGCCGGTATCGCCGTCCCACCTCCGGATTCATGATGTCGTCTCCGTAGGCGGAGAGCATGTCGAGAGCGAGCACCTCCGCCCACATGTACCCGTAATAGCCGGACGCATAGCTGCCCGCGATGTGCGCGAACGTTCCGGGGAAGGCCGTCCCCTCCTCGTAACCGAGCGCGGTCGACCCTTCCATCTTCCGCCAGGCGTCGATGGCCTTCTCCGGTTTCTCGCCGGCGAGCGCCATGTCGAACTCGGAGTAGAGAAGCTGGCGCGAGTAGTTGATTCCCTGCCCGAACCGCCGCGCCGCATCGAGCCGCTCGACGAGCGCCGCGTCCATGGCGGGGCACTCGGGGCACTTCTCGCGGATGGTCCGCAGGCTTTCGATCCGCCGCGCCCACTCCTCGTGGATCTGCGACGGCGCCTCGACGAAGTCCCGCTGGACGGACGTGCCCGCGTGCTGGTTGTACGCGGTCTCGGAGAGCACTCCATGGAGCGTGTGGCCGAACTCGTGGAAAAAGGTCTCGAGCTCACTCTGAGTGAAGCCCTTTCGGTCGAAGTTCGTCACGAGCACCGAAATGGGCGTGCGGCCGAACTTGCGGCTGACGCCGCGCACCGGCCACGCGGCTGCGTGCTTGAACTTGCCCTCACGGGGGAAGAGGTCGAAGTAGAAGCCGCCGAGGAGCGCGCCGGTCGAGGCGTCCTTGACGTCGAAGTAGCGGACGTCCTCGTGCCAGACCGGAACCGTCGCACGCTCGAACTTCACGCCGTAGAGGCGCTCATTGACGCCGAGCACCCACTCGACGGTTTTCTCCGTCGGGAAATACCTGCGGAGCTCCTCCTGGTCGATCTTGTAGCGGCGCTCGCGGACTCGCTCGGTGTAATACGACACGTCCCATCGGTGCACCTTCGTCTGCGCGAGCGGACGCTTCGTCATCTCGGCCTTGATCTCGCGCAGCTCCGCGAGGTCTCTCTTCTCCGCCTCCGCGACCGCGGCGCGGACGTCGTTCAGGAACTTCCAGACCGTCGCGGGGTTCTCCACCATCCGCCGCTTCGTGACGTAGTGGGCGTA
>DASQJK010000316.1:0-2411 GCA_035631095.1 Thermoanaerobaculia bacterium | reverse complement strand
TCGCCCGCGGAAAGTCCTACAACCTCTTCGGCCGCAACTTCAACGGCCTTTCACAGGGCGCCGCGTATGGCGACGACGCTCAGGCGGCGACGAACTACCCCATCGTGAGGATCACGAATCGCGCGACGGGGCACGTCTTCTATGCCAGAACGCACGACCACAGCACGATGGCGGTCGCCTACACAGGAACCACCTCCACGCAATACGACGTTCCGTCCGCGACGGAGACGGGCGCGAGCGACCTGGTCGTGGTCACGAACGGAATCCCATCCCAGCCCGTAGCGGTCACCGTCCGGTAGGACATCGAGGCTTACTAACGGCGCCTCACCCAACCTCTCCCCCGCTCGCGGGGGAGAGGAGTAAGCCCGGCTTGTCCGCCTCACTCTTTCAAGAAGGAAGCCCGTGGATCTGACGCGCGGCGCGCGCGTCTATCGGGTGATCGTCGGCAGATCTGGTCATCGGGTCATCTGACCATCTGACCATCGGGTGTCCGCTTTCGCGGAGGTTTGTTTCGTATCACGCGAGAGCACGCCCCCTCACCCAACCTCTCCCCCGCTCGCGGGGAGAGGAGTAGGCGTTGTCAGCCTCACTCCTTCAATAGCTCGCCGCGTGAGGAGTCTCCCGACCGAAGGGAGGGAGGAGCCTCACGCGGCGGTCGCCGGAGCGGAACGAGGGATTCGGCGCACGGTCGAGCGCGCATCCGCGCGAGCCGGGCGCCGGCGGCCGCAGGCCGCTTTCCCTCGCTCCGCGCAGGCGACGGCTATCGGGGCGGCCGGGATCGAACCGGCGACCATCTGCTCCCAAAGCAGATACGCTACCGCTGCGCTACGCCCCGGCAGGTCTGCCGATTTTATCGCTCCATCCGGGGCTCTCGTCCGGCCGCGGGGCCTCGAAGTGATAGTCTCGTCCTCCGACCCCTTCGCGACGGACCGGATCCCCCTGGATCTGACCAGAGCCCGCCGGTGGTTTTCGGCAAGAAAGCGGGTTCTATGGTTTTTTCGCTCGTTTACGTCGTTTTCTGCGCTCTCGCCTTCTGGATGGTTCTCGCGGGGCTCCAGCGCGTCCTGGGAGACCGGTTGCGAACGGAGGCGTCCGGTCCCGGATCCGAATCGGTCTTCAGAACGACCCGGCATGCTTCGTCCGTCCTCGCCCTCACGTATGCGACGGCCACGGACGAGCTGAATCGCCGCGCCGGAGGCCGGAACTGATGGCTCCCTCGACGTGCATCCGGTGCGGGCATCAGGCGTTCGAAATGGCGGAGTCCGCGGTGGGCGGGTTGCGGTTCAAGCGGGATTTTCTGCAATGCGCCCAGTGCGGCGGCGTCGTGGGCGTGATCGAAGCGGACAATCTCAACGCGCGTCTGGACGCGATAGAAGAGAGGCTTCTCACTCTCGCCCGACGGGAGGTGTGACGAAGATGCCGGATTACAGAATGCCCGAATCGCTGCGGTGCCCCGTGACGGGTCGGACCTGGAACATGCGTGTGCCCGACGACAAGCGCCTCGAGCAGATCCATTGCGAGGCCTGCGGCAACACGCACTCCATGGCCGAGCTGCTCGGGGTAGCAAAGAACGACCGCGCGCCCCTCGCCCGCCGCTGAGCGATCGGGAGCTTTACGCCTTCGCGCCCGCCCAGCGCAGGCCGAGCGAGACGGCGAGGAAGCGGGCGTCCTGGTGGGGTCCGAAGATCGGCCGTGCCGTGTAGGAATTGGGATGGCCCGAGAGGCGCAGGTTCTGGTCGCGCTCGTCCGTGTGCACCCGGGCGTTGAAGTCGCGCGTGATCATGTACCGCGATTCCAGGCACGCGGTGACGCCGGTGTGGCCCGCCGGGAGGCATGCGCCGGCGAGCAGTGAGAGCGCGGGGCCGAGCTGCGTTCGAGAGCGCCGCAGTCGGCTGATTCCAGGTCCGCCTCCGAGGCCTCCATAGAGGTAGCTCCGGGAGGAGTCGCTCAGCATGAGGCGGCCCGTCACGTTCGCCAGGAACGCGAGGTGCTGCTGCCCGTAGCACTGCCGGCTCATCGACGGCCAGTGAGAGATCGCCAGCTGGTTTTCCCAGCCGACGGCCCCGAGCTGCAGCCCGACCGAGGTCCGCGGTTTCCACCAGTAATCGACGCCGGCGCCCCACAAGCCGCCGCGCGCGAGAGTCTTCGACTTCTCGTGGACGACCTCGTACATGCGGCCCGTGTAGTTCGCCTCTTCCACGTGGACGTCCTGCGCCCACGCGGAAACGAACCCGCCGGACGCGCCGATCTCGAGCTGTGCCCGCGCCGGAGCCGCAGCGAGAAGGAAGGAAACCGCCGCCACGAAAATGAAAAGAGCCCGAACAGCGGAGCCGTTCCGCTCGCTCGCCGTCCGCTTCACCGCCGCATGGGTGGTCGTGGTTCAGCTCCTGGGGGATGTCTTTTCCGGAGTC
>DASQJK010000315.1:0-5634 GCA_035631095.1 Thermoanaerobaculia bacterium | reverse complement strand
AAGCCGACGGTCGTCAGAATGATCAATGCCGTCTGAAAGCCGAGCGCGAGACTCGCCACCCACGTGATGAGAATCAGGATCGCCAGCCGCTTTCCCCAGATGGACGCCGCGACGGAATCGCGGGGGACCGCGCCCTTCGCGCGTCGTGGAAGGCCGCGATGGGAAAGAGAGGCTGTCTCTGCCGGTAGATAGCCCGGCATTCTTCCTGTCGACATCAGCCTACCCGCACGCCGAGACGCCGCGCCGCGGTCGCCACGCCCCACGCCTTCAGCTTCACTTTCCAGAGCGCCGGAGAATAGATTCCGACTCGATCGAGCTCGAAAGTTTCGTCGCTCCCGATCCGCCGGGAAATGGTTGCGAATCCCGCTTCGAACCCCGACTCTCGGAGAAGATCCAGGGTTCCCCGATCGTAGTCTCCAGCCGGATAAGCGAAGTAGCGAATCTGTCTGCCGGAGAGATCCGAAAGAACACGCCGGCTTTCCAGAATTTCGCGGGACTGCCGGTCAGGAGACTGCCGGCTCAGGAACGGGTGAGTCACCGAATGAGATCCGATCTCGAAATTACGGGACGCGCCTGCGGAGGAAACGTCTGCGTGGGTCATCCCGCCATATTCCTCATGAACCGCATCGGAGAGCGGATATAGCTTTTCCATCTCCTCTGAGAAAACTCCGGGATCGGTCCCGCGGCGCGCCAGGGTCTCCAGAGCCCGTCGCGCGAAGACCCGTTGCTCCAGGGTCTGAAGGGGCAGGGAAAGATCCTCGACGGAGATCCGTTCATACGCGTCCTCGAAGCACAAAGCGTTCAAATAACAGAACCACAGGAGCTTTCCCCCCTGCAGGTGCCCCGTGGAGATGAAGAACGTTGCCGGAACCCGGTTCTCTTCCAGAAACGGCGCAACCCGCCGAAATGTGCTCCCAACCCCATCGTCGAACGTCAGGGCCGCGATCCTCCGTATCGAGCGCCGCGCTTTTTTCCTCTCGTCGAGGTACTCGGGCAGAGGCAGAAACTGGAAGGCGCGCGACAGCCAGAGTACCTGCCGGCGAAAGCTTTCGGCGGGGAGTGCCTGTCCGATGCACCAACGCGCTGGAGGCGAGTTGTCGGCGACGACCGAGTGGTAAAGAAAAATCACGCAGGCGTCACGAACGGGCGATCTTGCCCGCAGGCTCGAATCATCCCGAGAAACCCGTCAGCAGCTCCTCGTAAGTGCTCGTGATCCCCTGAACGAAGCGGCCGACGCTGAAGTTCTCGAGAACGTGTGTTCGACCCACCCGGCCGAGCTCGTGTCGCGTGTGCGGTTCATGGATCAGAGTGCGAAGAGCCGCGTCGAGGGCTCCGAGGTCGCCGGCCGGCACCAGGATCGCGGATCTTCCATTTTCGAGCAGCTCTTCGAGGAAAGAAGTGCGCCACGCCACGACCGGAACGCCTGCGGCCGCCGCTTCCATCACGGCATTGGGTAGCCCCTCGTCCTCTGAAAGGAAACAGAAGATGTCGAGCGCGCCGATCCACAGCCTTGCGCCGGCATCCTCTCCCGTGAATGTGACGCGGTCGGCCACTCCGAGAGATTCCGCCCGGGATCGAAGGGTCTCCATACCTTCTCCGTACCCGATGAGCACCAGCTGAACGTTTTCGTTGCGGCCCCGGAGAGAAGCAAGCGCATCGAGGAGCAGGTCGAACCGTTTCGATGACTCGAACCGGCCCGTCGACCCGACCCAGATCCGTTCGGGGTTGATGGAGTATTTCGCGGCCAGGTTCGCTCGGGCTCGCGCGCGTTCCTCGGTGCGATCTTCGACTGCATTCGGCACCGTATAGATCCGATGTCCTCGACGGCGGCCTGACCGCGCCAGGCGTATCGCCGCAGACTCAGAGTTGACGAGAATGCCGTCTGTCAGCCATTCCGTGAGAACCGACTGCGCCCGATGCCGCGTGTAGGCGTCGAAACTTCCCCGAAGGGAGCCGAGGCTCGCGCGGGCGCCGAGCAACATGGCTGCGGCGCCGGCGTACGGGCTGGCGAACGAGTGCCAGCCGTGAATGAGATGCGGTTTGTAGGGCCGCAACACCCGCGTGATCTCGAGAAGGCGGCCGAGCGGATTTTTCCGCCTCGATATGGGCAGCAGTGGCACCCCCAGAGAACGGATCGGGGCCTCCCAGTAATCGCCGCAATCGGGATGCAGGGTCACGACGACGGGATTGAAGCGATCGCGGTCGAGGTTCGCCAGCCAGAGATAGAGCTGGCGCTCCGCTCCTCCGACGACGAGCTGTCCCGCGATGATCGCGATGTTGTACGGACGCATGGATTCTGCGAATCAGTCTTTGACCAGCCACGCATCGATGGACGGCATTCGAGGCTTTGGATAATCGACGAGCAGGGTCTCGACGCGAAACCCGACCCGCCGGGCCGCTTCCTCGAATCGGTGGCGCGGCAGATAACATGCCCAGCGGTCGTGCCGCACGAACGGACTCCTGGACTGACGGCCACTCAGCGAAAAGAAAAAGCCGTTCCAGACGTGCGAGAACGCATAGACCCGTCCGCGCGCGCTCAGCCGCGGCTCCAGGACACCGGCGGCGCGTCCGGACGAGAGCATCGGGACGCGAACGTAGGCTTTACCTCTGCGCCTGACGATACGGAAGAGCTCTCGGAGCGCTTCTTCCAGCGGGAGCAGGTAGACGACGAGTGAACAGACAACGCGGTCGAAACTCTCGTTCGCAAAGGGCAAGACCAGCGCGTCTCCGCACACGTATGAGCATCTTCCCGGAGTCGGCGTCTCCCGTGCGAGTTCCCTCAACTGACCATAGCTGACGTCCAGATCGACGAAGAGCGCAGGACGATTCAGGGCTATGGCACGCGAATGGTGGCCATCGCCGCATCCGAGGTCCAGAACCGAGTGCGAAGGTTCGATGCCGAGGCGATCGATTGCCGAAGCGGCGTCATGGCGATGGATGCGGGAGGTCGCTGGTTCTGCTGAAATCATCCGATGAGCTTGCCGTTTGATAATTGGACATTCCACTGCTCGCAACAGATTCGGCCGATCTCTTCGGCCCAGGCCTCGAGCGTCCGACTCTCGGCAAAGCGCCGGCAGCGGCTTCGAAGCGCCGGCCAGTCGCGGGAGTCGGAGAGAACGTGCCGGAGACGATCCGCCAGCATCGGCACGTCGCCAGGGACAACGAGCCAGCCTCGATCTTCGCCGATGACTTGCCGCGCGGCGCCGGCTTCGGAAGCGAGCACTGGCAGCCCGTGCGCAAAAGCGTCGAGCCAGGCTTTGCTGTAGCCCTCGCTCAACGAAGGCTGCACGCAGAAATCCATCTTGTCGAGGCTTCGATTGAGGTCGGTTCGGTCGAGCTGACCCGCGAAGTGAACCTTTTCTTTCCATCGCAGAGAGGCGACACGGTTCATCAGCAAGGCACGATCGGGGCCATCCCCTATCAACGTGATTTCCGGGATGCGCGCGAACCCTTCGCGGTCCAGAAGATCCACGGCCTCGATCAGGTTCACGACTCCTTTTTCGACGGATAGCCGGCCGACGTAGGCGATCTGCGGCGGATTGCTGAGTGCCCGCACGGTGACCGGCCGGGTCTCCAGAAGCTCCTGTCGGGACAGTCCCGTCGAGAAAATCCAGTGCACTCCGCGAGCAGGCGGTCTTTCGGACTCGCCCGTCGCCAGCATGACGTTTCGACCGCCCGCGAAGACCCGCATCAAGCCGCGCGTGACGCGGTTCATGATCGTGGTTCGCCCGGTGACGGCCCACGAACCGCAGTAACGAACGATCAGCCTTTTTCGGAGCGCGATCGCCACGAGCATTCCGAGAAGCGGAATGTCACCCGGTGGAGGCACGTGCACGACGTCCGCCTCTCTGGCATACCGCGCGATCGTCGACACGTAGTAATACAGATTGGCGACAATCGAGATCTTCCGGCGAAAATCCTTCCCGACGGGCTTGCGCAGCACGACCACGTTCGCGGAGGCGGGGAGCCGCAAGCCACCCTGCCCGGGAACGTCGCTCCGCGTTATGAGAAGCGTCATCGTGTCAAAAAGAGATGCGATCGCACCCATCTGAAGCGGAAACCCGCCGTTCGAAAACCAGTTTCCATCGGCGTCGGTCCAACTCTCTTTGAACGAGACGGCGCAGACTCTCGTCACCGGGAGGGGACTCCCTCGGAGCCGTTGAGATCTCGCGGCAGACAGATCGAGAGTTTCCCTTTGTCGCGCAGAGAAGAAATCATCTGAAGAAACGGAATCAGATATTTCTCGTCCTGGGAGTTTCCCAGAGTCAACGAGTGAGGATGTCCCCAGACCACCACGAGTGCGCCCCGATCGACACACCGCTTCACCGACTTCTCCGTGGCACCTGCAAATCCGCCCGGGGAGTTCAAGCGAACGCAGGTAATCCCGCCGATCGATTCCGTGCGCCCCAGTTGATCGAAGCGCCGCCGAAGAATACGGTCAGCGACCCGCTGGTACATCGGCCGATACGCGACCCGGCAGAACCGATACCCGGTTTCGCGCAGAGCGTCGCAGAGAGTGACGAGGTCGATGCGGTCTCTGCCGGCTTCCCGCCGCTCGGCGAGACTGAAGGAAAATCCCGCGGCGTAGTCGAACGGCTGATTCCACGGCGGCACGAACGCAGACACGGAAGAACCGATGCACTGCTCGAGAGCATCCTTGCTGGAACGCAATGTCTCGCGCAGTTCCGCCCTCGAGAGTCCCGGAAGCCATTCGTGCCGATGGGAGTGGCTGCCGACCTCGTGGCCGGCTTCGTGGATGCGCCGGATCTGGGCAGGGTCGTGATACGGCCTCTCGCCAGGTAATGCGGCCGCCCCTACGACGGCGAAACACGTCGGCACGCGGTAGCGAGCGTGCAGTTCGAGGAGGCGCTCCGTATTCTCGAACTCGAGCGCACCCCAGTCCTTGCGGCCGCCCGGGAGACGGGAACGATCTCCGCCCCACTGGGTGTCGTAGTCCCAGAAAAACACCAGTCTGGCACCGGCCTGTTTATTCATGCGGCTCTCGGCGGCCGCGACGGCGGTGAGCGATTCTGAGTGTCTCGACGAAAACGGCGGCCTCCTGTGGTGGAAAGTTCAGATCGGTGCCCGGTTCAATTCCAGCACCTCGATGTCGGATTTCGGCGTGTCGGGTATGCGCCTCCAACGGACGAGTGTCAGTACGATCCCGTAAACGGCCCCGCCCAAATACTTCCAGCCGCTGGCTCGCCACGGACGGCAAACCAGTGCCCGGAGACAACGAAGGAAGTCGAAACTCACGAAGCGCCACCAGTCTCTGACGTAAGCCGCTCGGTCGACCGCGAGCCAGCGCATGGTGTGCGCCCGGCCGAAGGTCTGCGTCATCCCGAGGTCCCACCCGTTTTTCGCGTACGGCGTCGCCACATCGTGTGTCTGGAGCGGTGGATGAAGGGCGAACGGTTGATTGAGGATGAAGAGCTTGCCGAGGCGGCGCGCGCGCGAGCTCAGGACCGCGTCCTCGCCTCGTCCGATGCCCGCTTCGTACAGAGTGACCAGATTATCGAGAGGAATCCCCGCAAGGGCCTCCCGGGTGAAGGACATTGCCCCTCCCCAGAGAACGTCGACTTCCACCGGCGTATCTCCACTGAAGCCGGCGAGTGAGACCGTCAACCCGCCAGG
>DASQJK010000314.1:0-7037 GCA_035631095.1 Thermoanaerobaculia bacterium | reverse complement strand
CGGCGCTCTTCGGATTGCCGGACGCGAGCCGGTCGAAGTCCTTCACGAAGCCGTCGTCGTCGATGAGACGGTCGAACACCGGCGGGACCGGCGCGCTCTCGGTGCGCGGAGAAGAAGCGGGGGTAGACGAGTCGCCCGTTTCCGAAGCGCCAGCATTCTTCGGGGCGGCGCGGCGGCGCCTGGGCGTCGCGGGCGCCGCATTCGCGGAGCCCTCCGCGGCAGCCGCCGGTCGGGATCGCGGCTTGCGGGTCCGTCCTGATCCGGGAGGCGATTTTTCTTCCATGAAACCTCCATGAGGCTGGCGAGCAACGCCCGTGCCGCGGACTTCCGCTCCGCGGTCCATGGCGCGATCTTCGCACTCCGCCGCCCCGTGCGCCCTTCGCAGACACGCTTCGACGCGGTCCTTCTCGATCTGGACGGCTGCCTGGTGGATTCGAACGACGCGCATGCCCGCGCCTGGAGCGACGCCCTCTCCCGTTTCGGCCGCCGCGTTCCCGCTTCCCGCATCCGCGGCCACATTGGAAAGGGCGGCAAGGAGCTCCTGCGGGACTTCGTGACGCCGAAGGAGCACGCGGTGCTCGCCTCCGCGATGGGCGCGGTGCAGACGGAGAGATTCCTCGCCCGTTTCCGCCGCGAAGTGCGTCCGTTTCCCGGCGCGGCCGCGGCCGTTCGCCGGATGCGCCGCGCGGGGATCGCGGTCGTTCTCGCGAGCTCGGCGCAGCCGGAGGTCATCCAAAAATCGCTCGCCCTTCTCCGCCTGGACGGAGTCCTGACGGGGATCACCTCGGCGGAAGACGTCGAAAAGGCCAAGCCCTTCGACGACATCTTCTCGCTCGCGATCGAGCGCTACGGGCTGCGCTCGGCCCGATCGCTCGCGGTCGGCGACACCCCCTACGACGTCGCCGCCGCTCACCAGATCGGCGTCCCGTGCGCGGCCATGAGGTCCGGCGGATTCCCCGTGCGGACCCTTCGGTGTGCCGAGCATCTCTTCGAGGGCGTGGCCGAGCTCTGGAGCCGGGGCCGGGAGCTCTTCGCTTGAAGAAGAAGAACGCTCCCGTTCCCGTCGCCTTTCACGGGATCGCGATCCGGGCGGTCGATCCGGATGCGGTGGCCCGGAGAGCCGCGGCGATGCTCGGCTGGCCCGTGCTGCGCAGGAGCCGGGCAGAGATCATCCTCGGCGACGGCCCGGAGCTCTTCCTGCGCATCGTGCGGGCGCGGCGCGGCGAGAACGAAGGACTCGCCGAGCTCCATCTCGCCGTCGAGGAGCTCGCGAAGAGCCGCCGCAAAACGGTGCCGGATCCGCTCGGCGGCGACTCCCGGACAGGCGAGCTCATGCGAGGGGTCGCCCTCACGCTGCGCGAGTTCAAGCGCGCGCCGGCGGGAGCCTGGAAAAAGAAACGTCGCGGCTAGAAGAACAGAAAAACAGAAGAACAGAAGAACAGAAGAACGGGAGCAGGCGGCCTAAGCGGCTCCCCGCTTCGCGTGCGTCTTCTTCGGACGCGCCTTCGCTGCGCCTCCCGCTTTCGAGACGCTTCGGCGCAGAGCCTCCATCAGGTCCACGACGTTCTCTTCGCCCTCCGCCGCCTTGGCGGGCTGGGCCACGGCGAACTTCTTCTTGGAGGCCAGGAGCTTCTGGAGCGCCTGGCGGTACTCGTTGGGGTGCTTGGTCGGGTCCCACTCTTCGGTCGAGAGCTGATCGATGAGGAGCCGCGCCATCTTCACCTCCGCGGACTTTTTCGCGGAAGCCGGGATCGGCAGGCTGCCCGGGTCGCGCAGCTCCTCGGCCGGCCGGAGCACTTCGAGAGAGAGCGCCTTCTTGCCGGGGATGAGGGCCGCCAGCAGCGGCTTGGAGCGAAGGTGGAAGCGCGTGATCCCGACGCGGCTGGCGTCGAGGAGGGCGTCACGAAGAACGCCGTAGGCTTTTTCGCCGCCTTTCATCGGAGCGAGGTAGTACGGCTTTTCGAACGAGAGCGGATTGAGCGCGCCGAACTCGACGAACTGAAGCACGTCGATGTTGCGGTCGCCTTCTCCGAGCTCCTCCTGCACGCTCTCGAGCTCCTCCTTCTCGACGAGCGCGAACTTGTTCTTGGAGACCTCGTAACCCTTCACGATCTCGTCGTTCGGGACCTCGACGTCCTCCTTGCTGCAGAACTTCTTGTACTTGATCGGGGCGTGATCCTTCCGATGGAGCATCCGGAAGGAGACGCGCTCCGACGTCTCGACGGCGGAGTAGACGCCCACCGGAATCGAGATCAGGCCGAAGGTGATGTGACCGCTCCAGATCGCGCGCATGTCGGCGTCCCTCCGGCCGTGGGATCAGCAACGGAGGTGCCACCTTTCTCCTCTCCGTCCGAAGGGCATGTTTCCTGCACTTCCAGGGGCGTGGGGACGATCCCGTTCCCGCTTCAAAGGAGAGTCGTATGGCGAAGGATGACAACAATCCGAATCAGGAAAGCCGGAACGCCGCGGGCGGCGGCCGTAGTGGCTCGAGCGGGCGTTCGGGCTCCTCCGGGTCGTCCGGGTCCGGTTCGTCCGGGTCGGGATCCAAGGGCAACCAGGGGGGCGGCGGGCGCTCCGGATCCGAGGGGCGCGAGTCCTCTTCGCGCGGCGGGTCGGGGTCCGGCTCCGGCTCCTCTTCTTCCCGCAGCGGCAGTGGCAGTGGCAGTGGCAGCGGCAGCGGAAGCGGCCGTGGCTCGAGTGGTTCGTCGGGCAGCACCTCCGGGTCCTCCGGCGCCTCGGGCAACTCCGGCATGGAAGAAGAGGACGAGAGCGAAGAGTAACGCTTCGGCCTCTCATCTTTCGAGCCCCGGCGGGTACTTGCCCGCCGGGGCGTTCACTTCCGCTCACGTCTCTAAAGGAGAGCTCATGGCGACGACACGATCGAAAACCAGGGCGAAGGCCGGCTCGTCGAAATCGCAGTCTTCGAAAGGCCGGTCCTCGAAAGCCTCATCCTCGAAGACCGGGAACGGCGGTTCGACTGCCCGCAAGAGGGGCTCCGGAAAGCGCGACCTCGTCAAGACGCCCACCGGAAACTTCTTCTCGCACCGGGACGGCGAGGGGAAATTCCGCGAGATGGACGAGATGGGACGCTCGCTCGCCGCCGACCGGCGCACGAAGGCGAAGACGAAGGTCTCTTCGGGCTACGGAGACCGCGGGGACCGGTAGACGGACTTCTTCGTTCAGCCGCGGGCCGCAGAGGCCCGCTTCGTTTTCGACTCCCGTTTCTTTCCGAGCGCCTGCTCGGCCTCTTCGATGGAATGAGAGGCGCGGAGGTTGCCTTCCTTGCGGGTGACCTCCGACAGGTTGCGGAAGTGCTCCTGTAGTCGCGCGATCTCGGCCTCCGACAGGTTCTCGACGTCGATCAGACGGTTGCTGGCGCCGTGGACCGCCGCCACGATCTCGTTCAGTTTCAGCTGGACGGCCTTGGACTCCTTGTTCTGCGCCCGCTGGATCAGGAACACCATCAGGAAAGTGACGATGGTCGTTCCCGTGTTGATGACGAGCTGCCACGTGTCGGAGTAGTGGAAGAACGGCCCCGTCACCGCCCATACGAGGATGACCGCGACCGCGACGGCGAACGCCCACGTGCTGCCTGCCCACTCGGTGACCTTGAGCGAGCATCGCTCGAGAAGACCGCAGTCCGGGGCCTGGTCCTTCGCCCCGGACGGCTTCAAAGCCTCAGGATGTTTTGTCATGCACCAAGGAATAGCAACCGTGGTGCCATCCGCCGTTCGCCCTATCCGCCGGTGTCGATGACGATCCACCCGTCGGCCTTGTCCGGGTTGCCCCCGCCCGGGTCGTCGGAGAGGAACTGCCAGTACTTGTATTTCACTCCGGTAGAGACGCCACTCTTTGTCTTGGTGGTCGAGCACCGCCGGTTCTGGCAGTTCTTGAACACATAGAGCTGCTTCCCGTTTTCCGTGTGGCCCGGCTCCATTCCTTCGAAGATCTCTTGCTCGAACTCGATCGTGAGAGCGCGATTCTCCTCCAGGGCGACCCAAGTGATGATCTGGCTCTTCTTCATCGTCAGGCACTCGTCGCTGAGGTCCTTGGCTTTCGGCCCCACGGTGATCGTGTGGTTGCCTTTCTTGGGGCACTCGGGCGTCGGGGTGACCGTAGGAGTCGGACCCGGAGGTGGTTGCGGAACGGGCGCGGTCCGCCCGATCAGGAATCCTATGAAGAGACCGACGACGGCTGTGATGACAATGGCGAGCCCCTTGGACATTTCGCGCCTCCTGCCTAAGCCTAAGAACCGGCCGCCTTGCGCGGCGCGGCGATGATCGCCTTGAATCCGGGATCGTCCCTCAATGACGCGAGCTCGGGCTGATTGCCGATGATCGCCGCACAGTACCCCGAGTCGACCGCCTTCCGGACCCACTCGACGGCGTCGGCCCGGCGGCCGGCGAGCGCCGAGACCACCGCGGCGTCCAGGAGAACGTTCGGGTCCTTGTCGTCCAGAGCGAGCGCCTGCCGCCGCTGCTCCTCCGCCTCACGCGGCCGGTTCGTCTTCGCGTAGCTGGTTGCCAGGAAGGAGTGCGCTGCGGCGTCCTTTGGATTCACGGAGAGGCTCTCGTTCGCCAGAGCGATCGAGCGCGCGTACGCGGCGGCCGATTTTTCGGCCGGCGCCTTCGCCGCGCGGTACGCGTCGCCGAGGTTCGCCCAGATCTGAAAGTTGTTGGGCGCGTACTGCGCCGCGCGCTCCAGGGAAGGCACCGCCTCCGCGTAACGGCCTCTCCAGAGCTGGTTCATGCCGAAATTGGACGCCGCGCTGCCATGCGTCGGCCGGATCTCGAGCGCGCGACGGTACGCTTCCGTCGCGCGGTCGAAGTCGCAGGTCATCGTGAGCGCGCCGCCGAGGTTGCTGAAGGCGCTATAGCTGTCCGGGGTGATGCGCGTGAGCCGCCCGTAGACGTCCGCCGCCTCCGCGTAGCGCCCCCGCTCGAAGAAGAGGGTGCCGAGCTCGTTGTAGGGGGAGAACAGGTAGGGCTGGAGCTCGATCGCCTTCCGGAAATTCTGCTCCGCTCCCGCCCAGTCGCCGGCCACTTTTCGCGCCCGGCCGAGCCCGACGAGCGCCTCGGCGTTGGAAGGACGCGCCGCGAGCGCACGGCGGAAAGACTCCTCCGCGCGGTCGCGCTCTCCCGCGGCGAGCAGAGTCGCGCCGAGAGTGACGTCCACTTCTCCCGGAGCCGGATCGAGCCGCTTCGCGGTCTCCGCTTCCGAGCGGGCGCGTGCCGCCCAGCTCTTCTCCCGGGTCATGACGTAGCGGGCGAGATAGGCGCGGCCGAGGGCAGCGTGCACCAGCGCGGAATCCGGAGCCTCCGCCGCGAGAGGCTCGAGCAGCCGGACGGCCTCGTCGACGGAGGGCGCCTTGTCCCTGCGCTGCAGGCTCCCGATCGCCTGGAGATAACGCTCCTGCTGGCTCCCGGTCGTCAGTCCCGGAGGCGTCGGGGTCCTCCCGCGATCGGCCGGCCGCCGGAGGTTCAGGTCGGCGGAGATCCGGTCGTAGAGCCGGTCCTGAACCTCGAAGAGGTCCGCCGCCCGTCCGTCTACCTGGCCTCCTGCGAGCTGGCGTCGCGTCTCGACGTCCCAGACCGAGTACAGGATCCGAACGGCGTCGCCGCTGCGGAGGATCGAGCTTCGAAGAGCGAGCCGAGCGCCCACGTGGCGCGCCGCGCCGAGCGGATCGGAGTTCGCGTCCGAGGCCGCGATCGCCGCGACCGGCGTGACGACCTGAACGCCCGGGACCTCGCCGAGGCGCACGCTCAGCATCTCCACGAAGGCGTCCCCCATCAGCTGCCCGCCGGGCGCTCCCGACAGGTCGCGGCTCGGCAGGACCACGAGCGAGCCCGAGCCGGGCGTGACTTTCGCCGCCTGCCGCGAGCGAAGAAGGAACCAGCCGGCGAGCGCGCCGAGGACGATCGCGGCGGCGAGGATCGCCGGAACGGCCGCGCGCGGCCTTGGCGCGGCGGACGAACGGAAAGGCACGGTCGCGGCGCCCGAACCCGGCGTCCGGGGAGTCGCGTGCCCTCCGCCCGATCCGATCTCCGCGAGGGACTGGTCGATCTCGATCGTCGCGTCGCCCGCGTCGCGAAGCCGCTTCGCGACATCCTTCTCGAGGCACCGGCGGAGAAGATCCTGGATGCGAGGCGGGGTCGCTCCGGGGAGAACGGTCCAGTCGGGCTCCGCCGACAGGATGGCGGCGATGACGTCGGAGATGGTCTCGCCCGAAAAGGGCCGCTGGCCCGAGAGCATCTCGAACAAGACGCAGCCGAACGACCAGATGTCCGTGCGCTTGTCGAGCGGCTTGCCGCGCGCCTGTTCGGGGCTCATGAACTCGGCGGTGCCGAGGATCACTCCGGGGCGCGTCTGGTCGAGGACGGCCGTCGGGGAGTGGGACGCATCCGAGGGATCCGACACGGCGTCCATCGCCTTGGCGAGGCCGAGGTCCAGCACCTTCACCTTCCCCGCCGGAGTCACCTTGATGTTGGAGGGTTTCAGGTCCCGATGGACGACGCCCTTCTCGTGTGCGGCCTCGAGCGCTTCGGCGGTCTGGCGCGCGATGAGGAGCGCCTCACGGAGAGGTAACGCTCCGCGCATCAGCATCTCGGCGAGCGTCTCGCCGGGGACGAGCTCCATCACGATGTACCGGATGGGGCCGTCCTGCTCGAGGCCGTAGATGGCGGCGAGCCCGGGGTGGTTGAGCGAGGCGAGAAGGCGCGCCTCGCGCTCGAAACGCGCGAGCCGGCCGGGGTCTGCCGCGAAGGCCTCGGGAAGGATTTTTACGGCGACTTCGCGCTTCAGGCGAGTGTCCGCCGCGCGGTACACCTCGCCCATTCCGCCCGCGCCGAGCGGGCCCAGGACCTCGAACGTGCCGAGGCGACTTCCTGGAGAGAGCATCGATTGGGCGGGATTCTACGTCCCGGGGGGAAATCGGGCCCTCTCACCGAGCCGAACTGGCTTTGACCTCTCGGATTTCGGGATCGGGCGGCCGTTCCGTTGACCGCGGAAAGACCGCCCTTGCCCGATCCCGCTAAAAA
>DASQJK010000313.1:0-8582 GCA_035631095.1 Thermoanaerobaculia bacterium | reverse complement strand
ACTCGTCCGGATCGGAGCCGCGGACCCCGGTCTGCGTCCGGCGGTGCTGGTGTGGGGAGACAGCCATGCCATGGCCGCGCTGCCGGCCATCGACGCCCTCCTGAAGGAGCGGGGCGTCTCCGGCCGCGCGGTCACGTACGTCAGCACGGCGCCCGTCTTCGACTGGTTCCTCCGAGCCGAGTGGGGTCTCCACGAGCGGTCGGTCGCCTGGAGCGAGAGCGTCCTCGCGTACGTCCGGAAGCATCGAATTGCCGACGTGGTGTTGAGCGCGAACTGGTCGAGCTACATTCAGGAGACGGGGAACTCGACGCCGATCGGACCCGCTCTCGTGAAGACCGTCGGTCGTCTCGCCGCCGCCGGAACGCGTCCATGGGTCCTGCTCGACGTGCCGATCCAGATGTTCAATGTCCCGAGAGCTCTCTCGTTTTCCGTCATGTTCCACACGGATGTCGACCGCCACTGCCGCAGGGCTCTGACGTCCGCGGACTTCTCCGATCCCGCAACCATCGGCCAGATCGAGGCGTCTGGCGGCCGGGTCCTGGACCCCAAGCCGAGCTTCCTGGACGCGAGGGGCGAGCGGTACGTCGTGCAGGCGGACGGCGTCGCACTCTATCGGGACAACGGGCACCTCTCCTCGGAGGGCGCGAAGCGGCTTCTGCTGCCGTACCTCCGGGCCTCCTTCACGACCGAGGGAGGCGCGCCCGCCCGAGCGGGCATTTCAGCGGAAGGTTCCCGGTGAGAACGTGTATGTCCGAGACTGGCCGGGAAACTTCTCCTCGGGGAAGAGCTCGTCCTGCAGGTTGCGCCGGCCGAGCAGCCGTCCGCGAAACGAAACGAAGCCTCGTGCCCGCCGCGCCGCCGCGCCGGCCTTCGCGAGGTCCGAGAGCTCGATCCTCGCCGCGGACCCCCTTGCGCCCAGGATCCTTTCGACGCTGACGGGACCCAGTCCCGGCACCCGCAGCAGCTCTTCCCGCGGCGCCGTCGCGAGGTCGACCGGGAATCGCTCCGGGTGCGCGAGCGCCCACGTGAGCTTCGGGTCACGCGAAAGCGGGAGGTTTCCCGCTTCCGAGAAAACGAGCTCGTCCGGCGAAAACTGGTAGCGGCGCACGAGAAAGTCCGCTTCGTACAGTCTCCGCTCGCGCACCGCGGGCGTCTCGGCGGCACCCTCGAGCGGCGTGTCCTCGATCGGCCGGAAGGCCGCGAAGTGCGGGTGGTGGATCGCCCGCTCCCGCCAGAGTGCATGCGCGACCCCGAGGAATTCCCGATCGGATTCCGCTCCCATGCCCACCACGAACTGGGTCGTGGCGCCGGCCGACACCGCGCGGCCGGGAGGTCGGGGGTCCCCAGGGAGGCGGCGGCCGCCGGTGCGCCGCGACAGGTCCCGCACGCGCCGCAGCAGCTCGACCCCGTGGTCCAGGCGCTTTTCCGGCGCGACCCGGTCGAGCGTCGCCTGGCACGCCGACTCGAGGTTGTAGGACACGCGGTCGCAGAGGAGGGCCAGCCTTTCCACCTGCTCCGGCTCTGCGCCGGACACCGCTTTCGCATGAAGGTAGCCGCCGTATCGCTCGCGCAGGCGAAGAATCTCGACGAGCTCCAGCAGCCGATCCATAGCCCACCGCGGGCTCTTCGGGATGCCCGTCGTGACGAAGAGGCCGGAGACCCAGCCTTTTCGGAACGCCGTCAGGAAAATCGAAGCGAGGGCCGCGGGCGCGAGAGCGTGGCGCGGGAGGTCGCGGCCCGCGCGCATCGGGCAGTAGTCACAGGAGAAGGCGCAGGAGTTCGTCAGGAGGATCCGGAAGAGGCGGCCGGCGCCGAAGCCGCGATTGGCAAGCGGACGGACGTTGATCGGATCGAGCGCCCGGCGCGTGCGCTGCCCGGTAGCGAGGGCCCGGAGCGATCCGTTCCCCTCCTGATCCGGCAAGGCCTGCGACATCAGGAGGCGGACCTGCTCGTCGGTGTCCATTCGGGAGGCGTAAGTCTGGCGTAAGTCCCGCCGTGAGTCAAGCCTCCAGAGATAGAGCCGGCACGCCGGCGGGCGATGCCGAAAGGAGCCGCTCTTCGCCCGCGAGCGCGAGCCGAAGGGCGTCGGTCCCGTCGTCCGTCGACGACGCGAGGTTCGTGAAAGGCGCCTCCGCAAGCGCCTCTCGCCACCCCATCGAGGGAAAACCGGCGTCCCGCAGTGCATGGACGAGCTTCAGCGTGCGAAACGCGTCGAACCACGTGTGGAGGCGCCGCAGGAGCGGGTCCGGATCCCGCGTCGCCGAAATCGCTTCGCGAACCGCCGCGAACGCATCCAGCTCGCGCAACGCGGTCTCGAGCAGGTCCGCCCGGAAGAACGGGTTCCCCCGCGGGATCCTCGCGAATGCGTCCTCCAGCCCGCCGCTCGCCCGCGCGACGTCCCCCAGGATCCGCAGCCACTCCGCGAGATGCGCGAACACCAGGGGATGCTCCAGGCGGAAACCGGCGAGGCCGCGCTTTTTCGCGACGAGATCGCGAAGCGCGCGGCCGGTGCCGAACGGAACGCGATCCGAGGGGCGCCCCTCGAGCAGAAGCGGGGTGCCCGCCAGGCGCGCGATCGTCCCCACTTTCGCGAGCTTGTCGAGGACGTAGAAGTCCTCCGCCGCGTTCTTGCGGGGGAAACCCCGCACCGCCGCGTAGGACTGCCGCGGGATGGCGAGGCAGCTGCCCATGCTCTGGTACGCGTATGGCGAGCCCGCCCACGCGAGACCGAGCACGTAGTAGCGCAGCGAGATCTCGTAGAGCTTCGCCGCTTCGGCGAGGTCGGGGTCCTCCTCGAATCGGTGATCGTAGAAGTAGATCGCGCTTCCCACTCCCTCGGATTCGACCCCCTCGAGCTGGTCGAAGTAATCCCGCGGCAGCAGCACGTCGGCGTCGGTGTTGTGGAGCCACGGCGACGCGATCCGGCCCGCCGCCGACAGCGCGAGCACGGCGTCGTTGCCGATCTTGCGCGCGAGTCCCACGCCCTGGCCGTCCGGCAGGAAATGCCCATCCACGGCGCGGTCGATCACGAGAAGGGTTCCGGCGGGCAGGCGGTGCGCCCGCATCGGAGGAGACTCCGAAAGGGTCTGGAACTCGGGCAGCTCCCTCAACAGCCGCTCCCGGACGGAAGCGTTCGCCTCGTGGACGCCGCGGGGAGAGTCCGCCCGCGCGTTGAGCACGGCCGCGACGAGCACTTCTCCCCGCGGGCCGAGCGGGACGGACCCGATGAGCGGGAAAAAGCTGTCCCTCTCGCCGTATGCCGGGACGACCAGCGCATGGCCCCACGATCCCTCGAGCGCGGCCGCCGAGGCGGCCTCCGGTTCGGCATGCCGGGCGAGGTATTGCGCAAAGCCGCCGCTGCGCGAGCTCACCGGCCCGCCGCCCCGGATGCCGCTTCGAGCGCGCCGGCGCCCACGTGGAAGAGCGCCGCTCGAACCGGGAGCTCCCGAAGGATGCGTGCCTCCGCCTCGAGAAGCTCGGCGAGGCGCGATTCGGATTCCCTGTCCCCGAAGAGCCGCCGCGCGAGGTCCGCGTAGAGGTCCTGATGCCGCGCCTCGGATCGGGCCAGCTCCCGATAGAAGTTGCGGATCTTCTCCTCGGGATGTCCGGATGCGACGAGGGCCAGCCGTTCACATCCGCGCGCTTCGATGATCGAGGCGACGAGCAGCCGGTCGAGCAGGTAGGCGTCGGTCCCGCTTCGGAACTCGCGGGCGAGGCGCCGGACGTAGGGGTCGCGCCCGTCCGGTTTGAGCGCCAGCCCGCGGCTCAGCAGCAGCGCGACGACGTCCCGGAAATGCCCCAGCTCCTCGACCGCGAGCTCGGCGCACGCCTGCACGATCTCGGGCCGGTCGGGATAGTGGGACACGAACGCCATCGCCGTGCCGGAAGCCTTCCGCTCACAGGCGGCGTGATCGAGGAGGAACTCGTCGAAATCGGCGAGGACGGCGGCGAGCCACTCGGGCGGCGTTGCGTGGAGGAGGCGCATTCGGGGCGAAGCTATCAGCTGTCAGCTGTCAGCTGTCAGCTCTCTTCGAACTCTGAGTACTCGCTCTGCCGAGTAGACTTCGGCGATGCGGAGGCTTGCGGTCGGTGCTCTCGGCGCGGCGTCGCTCTTTCTTCTCGGGGTCGCATTTTTTCCGGCGGACTCCGCCGCGCCCTACGACCTCCTGATCCGGGGCGCCCGGGTCGTGGACGGCAGCGGCGCCGCGTGGTTTCGCGCGGATGTAGCCGTCCGCGGCGGACGGATCGCGCGGATCGGAAGCCTCCCGGGTTCCGAGGCCCGCCGCGTTCTCGACGCGGGCGAGCGCGTGCTCGCGCCCGGATTCATCGACGTGCACACGCACGTGGAGGGGAACCTTCCCGCTCGGCCGGACGCCGCCAACCTGATCGCGGACGGCGTGACGACCGTCGTCACGGGCAATTGCGGCGGCTCGGAGATCGAGGTCGGGCAGTGGCTGGCGAAGCGCGAGCAGGAGGGGATCGCGTTGAACGTGGCGACGCTCGTCGGCCACAACTCCATTCGCGCCGAAGTGATGGGGTATGCCGACCGGGCGCCCACCGCCGGGGAGCTTTCGCGGATGGAGCAGCTCGTCGCACGGGCGATGCGTGAGGGAGCGGTCGGGCTCTCGACGGGTCTCGTCTATACACCGGGCATCTTCTCGAAGACGGACGAGATCATCGCGCTCGCGCGTGTCGCGGTGGCGCACGGCGGGATTTACGCGACCCACATGCGCTCCGAGAACGACCAGGTGTTCGCGGCCATCGACGAAGCGCTCGCGGTGGCCCGCGGCGCCTCCATTCCACTCCAGATCTCCCACTACAAGGTGACGGCGCACCGGCTATGGGGCTCGAGCGCCAGGATGCTGGCGATCGCGGCCGCTGCGCGGCGGGAGGGGCTCGACGTCACCCTGGACGAGTATCCGTACACCGCATCCTCCTCCGGTCTCGACGTTCTCCTTCCCGACCGGGCCCTGCAGTCCGAGGGGTCGGTCCGGCAGGCGCTCCTTCTCCGGCTCGCGGATCCCGCCGGGCGCGCGGCCGTGGCGGCGGACATGCGGCGCCGGCTCCACGACGAGCTCGGCCGTGAGCATCTCGACTATGCCGTCGTCGCCTCTGCGCCGTGGAAGCCGGAGATCGAGGGGAAGAACCTGCGCGAGCTGAACGCCGCGGCGGGGAGGCCGGACGGCCTCGACGCGGAGATCTCGACCGCGCTGGAAGTCTGCCGGGAGGGAGCGGAAAGCGGCCGCGGCGGCGGCGCCTGCGGGACTCAGATGATCTATCACTCGATGTCGGAGGACGACGTCGAGCGGATTTTCGAGGACCCTCTGACCATGGTCGCGCGCGACGGCGGGGTCGCCGCGGCCGGATGGGGAACGCCGCACCCGCGCAGCTACGGGACGGCGGCGCGGGTGCTCGCCCGCTTCGTCCGCGAGCGCGGGCTCGTCTCGCTCGAGGAGGCCGTCCGGAAGATGACGTCGCTTCCCGCCGCCCGGTTCGGATTCGGCGACCGCGGTCTCGTCCGCGAAGGGATGCGGGCCGACCTGGTGCTCTTCGATCCCGAGATCGTCGAGGACGAAAGCCGTTATGGGGATCCGCACCACGAATCGCGGGGATTCGACCTCGTGGTCGTGAACGGCAGGATCGTGCGGGAGATGGGGATCTCGACGTGCGAGAGGCCCGGGATGGCGTTGCGGGGAAGGGGCGCCGCCGCTATTCCAGCCACGTCCTCCATAGACCCTCGACTTTTCGCTCCAGGTCCGCCAGCGTTCCGTCGTTGACGATCACGTCGGTGGCACGGTCGAACGCTTCCGCCGGCGACAGCTGCGCGCCCATGCGGCGGCGGGCATCCTCCACGTCGCCGCCCTTCTTCTGCCAGCGCCGGATGCGGTCCTGCTCGGTCGCTATGACGAGGACCACCCGGTCGTAACGGGACTCCGTCTTCGCCTCGAGAAGCTGCGACGCTTCCGCGACCGCGACGCGCGCTCCTCCGGCCTCGGCGGCGTGAAACCGGCGCTCGATCTCGAGGCCGACCAACGGATGGATGCGCGCCTCGAGGGCGTGGCGCGCCTCCGGGTCCGAGAAGACGAGCGCCGCGATCCGGGAGCGGTCGACGTTTCCGGAGTCGTCTGCGATCGCGCCGCCGAAGAGGTCCCTCGCGGCGGCCTCTCCGGCGCCCCCGGGCTCGTATAGCTCGCGGACGATCGCGTCCGCGTCGAACACGGCGGCCCCCCGCTCGGAGAGAAAGCGCGCGACCGTGCTCTTCCCGGACGCGAGACCGCCCGTCAGCCCGACGCGCAGCATCGTCGGACGGCCGTCTAACGCGCGGGAAGCGCGCGCACGACTTCGCCGCCCTTCATCACGAAGTCGATTTTCTCGAGAACCGAAACATCCCTCAGCGGGTCCCCGGCGACGCCGACGAGGTCCGCGAAGGCCCCGCGTTCGACGACTCCGATCTGACCGGACATGCCGAGAAGATCGGCGGCCGCCGTCGTCGCGCTGCGGATCGCCTCGATCGGAGACATGCCGATCGCGACCTCGAGCGAGAACTCACGCGCCTGGTTGATGTCCGTCCATGGGAAGCCTCCGGCATCGGTCCCGAAGACGATCTTGACCCCGGCTTTCCGGCAGTTCTCGACGGAGCGGCGGTGGATCTCCGGCAGTTTCGCGCACACGGCGCATCCGGCCTCCGCCCGCGGGCCCGCGACGTAGTCCGCCACGGTCAGCGTGGGGGAGAGCGCGATGCCCTTCCGCGCCATCTCGGCCGCCACCTCGGGCCGGATCGAATCGCCGTGCTCGATCGAGTCCACGCCGGCCGCGACGGCGATCCGGACGCCGGAGTCGGATCGGGCGTGAGCCGCCACCTTGACGCGGTGGGCGTGCGCTTCCGAGACGACGGCGTCGAGCTCTTCGCGCGTCCAGTTCGGGGGTGAGTCCACCCAGCCGTCGTCCGTCAGCCGCAGCCCGCCCGTGTTCGCGTAGACCTTCACCCAGTCCGTCCCGTAGGAGATCTGCTCGCGCACCGCCTTGCGGCACTCGACTGCGCCATCGCAGATCTGGACGCCCGTCGGGAACTTCCAGTCGGGACGGAAGTGCACGATCGGGTAACTGCCCGTGGTCGAGAGAGCGGGGCCGACCACCTTCATCCGAGGCCCCGGTATCACTCCCTCCTCGACCGCGTCCCTCAGCGCCACGTCGTCGTACCCCGCGCCTTCCGTCTCGAGATCCCGCAGCGTCGTGAACCCGTGCTCGAGCGAGATCTTCATCGCTCGCACCGCCCGCGCCACCCGATGTGCCGGATATTCCTGGAGGATCTGGACGTTGTATTCCGGCGCCGTCGCGTCGCCCTGGAGAAGGACGTGGGTGTGCGCGTCGACCAGACCCGGAAGAAGCGTGCGATCGCCGAGGTCGACGACCGGAACTCCGTCGGGGAGTTGGGTGCCGACGCTCTCGATGCGGTCTCCCAGGACGACCACTATCGGGCGATCGACGTATCTCCCGGTCTTGACGTCGAGGAGTCGCGCGGCACGAACCGCGACCCGCCGCGGTGCCGTCCCGCCCGCGACCGGAGACGGCCGCGCCTGGGCCGTGAGGGACAGCGGGAAAAGGAGAGCGAAAGCGAAAGCCGCAGCGGAAGTCCCTTGCTTCATGTCCCCTCCGGAAAAGGAGAGGATATCCGCAAGGCGCTGCGCGATCCGCAGCGCTTACTTCTCGACGAGGTCCTCGGCTCCCCGGCGCTCGAAGCTCTGGGAGAGCCCTCGCGCGTGCTCCGACCCACGCTCGAACCCCCGCCGGTACGCCGGCAGGTCGCAGTACTCGGGCTCCCTGCGCGAGAGGTCCTCCCGAATTTCTTCCCACCTGCGGCCGCGGCGCTCGGGGTGCAGCGCCGCGGCGAATCCGCGCCGGAACGGCTCCTCGTCCTGAGAGAAGTGGCCGCCGTCCTTTTCGTACTCGGCAGCCTCGGCGTCCCGAAGCCCGACCCACCAGTCTTCCCGCGCCGCGTCGAGCGTCTCGGCGCCTTCGCGCTCGAGGACCGACCGGGCGAACTCCGTTTCTCCCTCGCCGTCGGCGAGCACGAAAACGATCGAGTGCCCTTTGCGAAGGGCGTCCTCGTACACGTACAGCTCGTCTCTGGGGATCCCGTGCGACATCTTCTCTTCGAGCTTTCCTCCAGCGGCCGCTCCGCCGATCGCGCCGCCGACCCCGAAGAGCGCGGCGGCCGCCAGCCCGACCGCGGCGACGGGTCCGATGCCCGGCACGAGCAGGCTCGCCGCGGCTGCGCCGAGGCCCATGCCCGCGGTGCCGGCCGCCGTTCCGCCGACGACCGCGCCGAGCGCCTTTCCCATTCCCGGCTGCTCCGTATCGCTCGTCCGAACGGCCTCGAGAGCATCCGTTCCGGGCACGAGGAGGTTCACGCGATCCGCGGGGACACGGCCGCGCCGAAGATGCTCGGCCGCGCGGCGGGCGCGCTCGCGGTCGCGAAAGATCCCCACGACGTTCTTCATGCTGTCCTCCTCTTTCGGTCCATGCCGCGAGCGTGCGCCGGTTCAGGCGCGGGCCCTAGAAGCTGCCCTCGTCCTGGCGCT
>DASQJK010000312.1:0-9255 GCA_035631095.1 Thermoanaerobaculia bacterium | reverse complement strand
CGGGCCCTGGATCCGAAGCCGGCGTTTCGACCTGCTTTTCCTGACCGCGTCCGGCGTTCTGGTCTTCTTCCCCTATCTGTCCTATGGCCTGCTCCAGCGCCTCGGGGCCTCTCAGGACACCGCGAGCCTGGTGGTCGGTCTGGCCGTGACGCTGCTCGTCGGCGGCCCGCACATGTACTCGACGTACCTGCGTACGGCCCTCGAGCCCAGGTTCCGCAAGCGCTTCGGGCTCCTCACCTACCTGCCGCTGCTGGTCATCCCGATCCTGGTGATCCTCGGCGCCGTGTACGCCTTTCTGCTCCTCCTCACCGGATTTTTCTTCTGGGCATCCCTGCACGTGACTCACCAGGCGCAGTACATCTCGGAGAGCTATCGCCGCAAGGCGGCCGTGCGGATCCACCCGCTCGACCGTTTCCTGGACGGAGCGGTCATCCTCGGCGCGCTGTACACCGTCGCGATGTACAAGTTCGTCGAGAACCGCTTCACGCTCGGCACTTCCGCGCTGCTCTTCCCCGACTTCCTGAAGCACCGGTGGGTCGCGCAGGCGTTCACGGTCGGGTTCGCGGCGCTCTTTCTCTTCTACGTCGCGAGAACGGTGGGCGAGATCCGGCGCGGAGAATCGAGCTGGCCGCGGCTCGTCTTCATGGCGGCGACGGTGGCGCTCGCGTTCATCATCCCGGTGTTCGACAACCTCGACATCGCCTTCCAGGGGTTCAACACCTGGCACTCGCTGCAGTACCTCGCGCTCACGTGGTTCATTCTCACGCGGAAGGCGGAGCGAGGTGAGATCGGCAGCGGCTTCGTCCAGGCGCTCGCCGGAACGCGGCATACGGCGCGCTTCTACGCGGCCATGATCACCGCCACCCTGCTGGCGGGGAGCGTCTATCTCGTGCTCTGGAAAGGCCTCGGGATGCCGCAGGACCGCAGCTATTACGTGGTCGTCCTCTCGTTCCTGCTCATCCACTACTTCTACGACCACATCCTGTTCCGGGAGTTCGGGCCGCTCGACGAGCCACGAAAGTCGGTGGTTCGGAGCCCGTAAGCGCGCGGCGGAAGGGGGTAGGAGGAGCGAGTCAGCTCTTCTGTCCGCGAAGCTCCTCGTACGATTTCGCGGGCGTGTAGCCCTTCGGCTTTTCGAAGAGGTCAAGGTCCGCGCCAACGCGAACGTTCACGAGCTGGACGTCGGAGACGGGCTGGTACGCGTCCTCGCCGGTTTTTCTCGCGTGCACGAGCCGGACGGGAACGCGCTCGAGATCCCTCGCCGCCCAGATCGTGACGCGGTCGCCGTTTGCGAGATCCATCTGATAGCGGTCGCAGGGGTGTCCCGCCTGGACTCCGTCCGCGATCTTCAGGATCTCGCCATGGTAACGGTCCGCATAAGCCTTCGAATCGAAGCGGGGGTCGAGGGGGAAGCCGGGGACGATCTCGTCACCCGGAGACCAGGTCTCCTCGAAGATGCGCTTGGAAGCGGGACGAAACTGCCAGACCTTCTTCAAGTCCGGCCGCAGGATCTTGACGAGCGGCGCTCCGTCGATCGTCCCTTCGACGCGCCGGGTCTCCCCGCGAACGGCGATCTCGTACTTCTCCGCCGGCGAAAAAATCAGGGTCGCCCGGTAACCGTCCTTCGAAACGGTGCGGATCCCCCCGCAGGAGACCCATAAGACCGCCGTCAGCGAGAAAAGAGCCCGAACCCGCCACGCCATCCCGGGGAACTCTACCGTGGATAATCCTCCCGCATGGCGTGGTGGGAGTCGTGGTTCGGCGAGGAGTATCTCGAGCTCTATCCCCATCGCGGCCCGGACGATGCGCGGCGGGAGGTCGCGTTCGCCCTCGAGCGGCTGTGTCCCGAGCCCGAGCCGATCCTCGACCTCTGCTGCGGCAACGGGCGGCACTCCGTACGGTTCGCCGAGAGGGGCTTCTTTCCCGTCGGCCTCGACTACTCCGCTCCTCTGCTCGAGGTGGCGAGCCTCCGAAACCGCTCTCTTCGGCTCGTCCGCGGCGACATGCGGGCCCTTCCCTTCGCCGACGACAGCTTCCGCTCCGTCGTCAATTTCTTCACGAGCTTCGGGTACTTCGTTTCCGACGGGGACAACTTCGCCGTCGTGACGGAAATCGAGCGCGCCCTCCGGCCGGGCGGAAGGGTGCTCTGCGATACCTTCGGCCTCGCTCACGTTCTCTCGACGCTCATTCCCGAGGAGAGCCTGCAGGCGGGCGGGCGCGAGTACCGCATCCGGCGCGGCTGGAACCCGGAGACGCGCAGGATCGAGAAGCACATAGAGGTGCGCCGCGGCGCCACGACGGAAAGTTTTCGCGAAAGCGTGCGCGCCTACACCGGGGAGGAGTTGACGGAAATGTTCGAACGGGCGGGGTTGGCGGTCGATTCGATATGGGGCGACTTCGAAGGGGCGCCGGCCGGACCGGAGTCGCCGCGCCTGATCCTTCTCGCCCACAAGCCGGCTCGCGCATGACCGCGCCCGCCGCTCCCCGCGCCGCGCGAGCGGGCCTCGTCCCCTTCGACCGTTATCCGGGGCTGCCGGAGCTCTTCCAGAAGTTCCTCGCGGGCGGCTCGGGATTCTTTCCGGACCGGCCCACGCCGGAGGCGGCGGCGGACCGCGCGCGCAAGCTCCTCGGCACGCCCGCCCGCGCGCCCGCGTCCGCGTTCCGTTCCCGCGGCGGGAAGGGGGCCGCTTCGGCGCAGGACCTCGCCGCCGGCCGAGCCGTCGCGGTGATGGCGGGCCATCAGGTCGGGCTCTTTACGGGACCCCTCTTCACGATCGTCAAGGCGTTCGACGCGATCCGGATCGCGCGGGAAATCCGCGACCGTGGAGTCTCCGCCGCGCCGGTGTTCTGGGCGTTGACCGACGACCACGATCTCGAGGAGGTCGCGCGAACGGCGAAGCCGGGCCGCGAGGGAGTGGAGACGTTCCTGCTCGAAGGAGCGGACCGCGCGAACCGCAGCCCGGTCGGCCGGCTGCCGTTGCCCCCACGGGTGACCGAGGTCCTCGACGCGTTCGCGGCCGACGCGCGCGCGCCGGGCGCGGACGAAATCGTCGAGGCATTTCGGCGCCGCTACGTTCCCGGCGCAACCTACGGGGATGCTTTCATCGAAACGCTGCTCGACCTCGCGGGAGAGGAGCTCCTCGTCCTCGACCCGTATCAGGATGCGCTCCGGCCTCCGACAGCGGAGTTCTTCCGCATGGCCGTCGAGCGGCGCGCCGAGATCCGGGAAGCGCTTCGCGCCGCGGCGGCCCGCGTCGAGGCCGCGAAGCTCCCCGTCCCGGTACCCTTCCGTCCCGATGTCTTCCCCTTCTTCACCATCGCGCGCGGCGAGCGGCGCCGCGTCGAGGATCCCGAGTCGGCCGCGCCGCGCGTCGAGAGCGGCGAGGAGTGGCCGTCGAGCGACGTGCTGACGCGGCCCGTTCTCAAGTCCTGGCTGCTGCCGGCCGCGGCGAGCGTGCTCGGGCCCTCCGAGCTCGCGTACCACGCGCAGGCGCTCGCGCTGTTTCCGGTCTTCGGGCTCGAGCCGCCGGTGCTGTTTCCGAGATCGTTCATCGTGCCGATCGGTCCACCCGAACGGCGCGCGATCGACGCGCTAGGCGTCGCGGACGACGCTCTCCTGCTTCCCGCCGCGGAGAGCGCGCCCGTGGACGTTCCGGGCGCGTCCGAGCTTGCGCGCGGGGCGCATGAGGCGGAGCGCTCTCTGGCCGAGCTCGAGCCTTCACTGGCGGCCCTCGACCCCACTCTCGTGGGAGCGCTCGAAAACACGCGCAAGAAAGTGGCGTATCAGTTCGAGCAGCTCGCAGAGAAGATGAAAAAGGCAGCGGAGCGCAAGGACGAGGTCGCCAACCAGCGCCGCAAGCGCCTGGACACGATGCTCCTGCCGCAGGGCGGCCCCGCCGAGCGGCTCTACCCGCCCCTCGTGCCGCTGCTCGCGTACGGGCCGGCGGCTCTCGACGCGATCCGCAAGGCGGCGTCGGGCTCGCTCGAGGGAGCCGTGATCGCGGACGTGGGAGCGGAGCCCGATGGCCGTTGACATTCTGGCGATCGCCGCGCACCCGGACGACATCGAGCTCACCTGCGCAGGGACCCTCGTGATGGCGAAGAAGCGAGGGCGCAGCTTCGGAATCGTCGATCTGACGCACGGCGAGATGGGCACCCGGGGAGACGCGAAGACGCGCGAGGCCGAGGCGCGCCACGCGGCCGACATTCTCGGCGCGGATTTCCGGGAGCGACTCGACTGCGGAGACGGCGGGCTCGTCAAGAGCCGGGAAAACGAGCTCGCGATCATCGACGTGATCCGGCGCGAAAAGCCGCGCGTCGTGCTGACGTCGTACCCCGACGACCGGCACCCCGATCACCGGCGCGCGGGCGAGATCGTGCGCGACGCAGCGTTCTATGCGGGACTGCGCAAGCTCGAGACCGCGCACGCGGCGCACCGGCCGCAGCAGACGGTCTACTTCTCCACGGCATGGGTCCACGAGCCCACTTTCCTCGTCGACGTGACTCCCGCGATGGAGGTCCGGCGCTCCGCCGTCCGCGCGTTCTCGAGCCAGTTCCACGACCCGGCCTCGAATGCGCCCGAAACCATGCTTTCCCAGGCCACTTTCCTTCAGACGATCGAAGCGCGCGCCCGCCACTTCGGCTTCATGATCGGAGTCGAGTTCGCGGAGGGGTTCATCGCCCGGCCCCCGCGCATCGATGACGTGGTCGCGATGTTCGAAGGATTCGAGCCCGGCTTTTGAGCCGCCGGAGCGCCATGAAAATAGGCATCACGTGCTACCCGACGGTGGGCGGCAGCGGCGTCGTTGCGACGGAGCTCGGGATGGCGCTCGCCGAGGGCGGCGACGAAGTCCACTTCATCTCGTACGCGCTTCCGTCGCGCCTCGCGCTGCCCCGGCCCCGCGTCTCGTTCCATGAAGTCGTCGCCCCGACCTATCCGCTGTTCGTCTCGCCCCCTTACACGCTGGCGCTCGCGACCCGCATGGCGGAGGTGGCCGTCCACTCGAAGCTCGACCTGCTCCACGTGCACTACGCTCTGCCGCACGCCATCTCCGGATATCTTGCCCGCGACCTGGTCGCCTTCGACGGCGGCAGCCTCAAGGTCGTGACGACGCTGCACGGCACGGACATCACGATCGTCGGCCAGGACCGCTCGTATCTGCCCATCACCCGCTTCGGAATCGAGAAGAGCGACGGCGTGACGGCGGTCTCGAGCTACCTGCGTGAGGTGACCGAGCGCGAGCTCGGGGTGCGCCGCGAAATCGAGGTCATTCCGAACTTCGTCGACGGGGAGCTCTACCGTCCCGACGGCGCGTCCGAGTACTCGCGAAGCCTGCGGCAGAACGGCGAGAAGGTGCTCATGCACGTCTCGAACTTCCGCCCGGTGAAGCGTGTTGCCGACGTGGTCCGGGTGTTCGATCTCGTCCGGCGCCGCATACCCGCGCGCCTCATCCTCGTGGGCGACGGCCCTCACCGCGCCATGGCCGAGCAGATGGTCGAGGACGGCGGATTCGCCGCGCAGACGACGTTTCTCGGCAACGTCGCCGCGATCGAGACGCTCCTCCCGATCGCGGACCTCTTCCTGCTTCCCTCCGACGCGGAGTCGTTCGGCCTGGCGGCGCTCGAGGCGATGGCGTGCGGCGTCCCCGTGATCGGAACGGCCAAGGGAGGACTTCCCGAGGTGGTCGAAGAAGGAAGAGAAGGATTTCTCCGGCCCGTCGGGGACGTGGAAGGAATGGCGGACGCGGCGTTGAGGCTGCTCGAAGACGGAGCCCTCTGGCGGCGGTTCTCCGAAGCCGCGCGGCGCCGCGCGGTGCAGGAGTTCCCGACGGACGCCATCGTGCTCCGGTACCGCAGGCTCTACGAATCGGTCCTCGCCGCCTCCCCGGCCGTGCGCTCGGCCCGGTGACGCTCGCCCTCGGGGCCGATGAGCGGCTCGTCCCCGCCCGGGAGGGGCGCTTCGAGCTTCGCGAGCGGGCTTCCAGGTTCCTCGGGATCGCTTTGGCCTGCGGCTCGTCTTCCAGCGCCAGCGAGACCCTTTCCCGCTGGCGACGCGAGTTTCACGACGCGTCGCACGTGGCGTTCGCCTGGAGGATCGGGCCGCCCGACCGGCTCGTCGCGCGATCCTCGGACGCGGGCGAGCCGTCAGGTTCCGCGGGCAAGCCCATCGCGCTCGCAATCGAGTCCGCCGCGCTGAGCGACGTCCTCGTGGGCGTCGTGCGCTGGTTCGGCGGCACCAAGCTCGGCACCGGAGGTCTGGCGCGCGCGTACCGGACGGCGGCCGCGGGCGCGCTCGCGGCGGCGGGCTCCCGTGTCGAGGCCGACACGCGGATCGTACGGGTCTTCTGTCCCTGGTCGCGAATCGGAGACCTGCGGCGGCTCGTGCGGCCGCCGGAAGTCGCGATCGTCTCGGAGACGTTCGCGGAAGAGGCGGCCGTGCGTCTCGCCGTTTTCCGCTCGCGCGTTCCCGCGCTCGCCGCAGCTCTCGAAGAGGCGAGGCTTCCCTACGCGATCGAGCGCGGCGAGGATCCCGGGCCGGACTCGCGCGGCTGATCCGCGACCCCTCCCGCCGGCGGCGCCCAACCGGAGAGACGCCGCGCTCCGGCTTCGCGCTCCGGCGCGGAGAGCCCGAAGGCCGCCCGCCAGGATCGGGCGGCGAGCTGCCGGAGGACGTCCTCGCCGAGACCGAGCGCCCTCGAAGTCTCGGCGTACTCGCGAGACGTCGACGTATTGAACAGCAGGGGATCGTCGGCGGAGAGGGCGACTGCCACGCCGGCCTCGAGAAGCCGCGGAAGGGGATGCTTCGCGAGCGACGCGCACACTCCCGTTCGGACGTTGCCCGTCGGGGCGACGAAAAGGGGCGTCTTCTCGTCCGCGAGCCGCTCGAGCAGCGCGGGGTCCGTCGCGGCCGCGATGCCGTGATCGATGCGGTCGGGGCGAAGCGCGTCGAGCGCCTCGCGGATCGACTCGGCGCCGAGCCACTCGCCCGCGTGAACCGAAGTCATCAAGCCGAGCGCGCGCGCCCGGGCGTAGACGCCGGCGAATTCCGCTGCGGGAACGGACCCCTCCTCACCGCCCATGCCGAACCCGGCGACGCGGCGAAGAGGGCGGCGTTCGTATAGATCGAGCACCCGGTCGGCGGCGGCGGCTCCCCACTGCCGGACCGTGTCGAGGAGGATCACACACCGCGCACCGGCCCGCTCACCGGCGGCAAACCCCGCGTCGACCGCCTCGAGACATGCGGCCGGGTCGAGGCCGAACCGTGCGCAGATCTCCGGCGAGACGTAGACCTCCGCATAGCCGACGCCGTCCGCGAGGAGCGCGCGCGACAGGCTCTCGGCCGCGAAAGCGTAGTCATCCGGAGAGCCCAGGAGACGGCACACCTCTGCAAAGAGCGCGAGGAAACCGGGCGCGTCCCGCACGGCGTCGCGGCGGGCGGCGAACTCTCCCTTTCGGGCGAACGCATGGCCCGAGCGCCGCGCCAGCTCCTCCAGAACGGGAAGAGGAAGCGAGCCTTCGAAATGGAGGTGGCAATCGGCCAGGAACGGCATCGCTGCTCCAGGAGAGAGGGTATCGTGAATGGTGCATGGCTGACAGGTGACACGTGACAGGTGACCGAAAGCCCTTCGCGCGGACCTGAACCTTCCCAGGGATGAAACGCGCCCGGCTCCTCGCCTTCCTGCTGGACGTGCTCGTGGCCGCGGCCGTTGCCGACGCCGGCGGGTTTCTGGCAACCGCCGTCGTCTGGTGGGGGCTTCCGTTCGCCCGCCAGTCGATACCGTGGATCTGGGCCTCGGCAGGCGCCCTGGCCGTCGCCCTCTTTCTCCTCCGGGACGCCCGGGGCGGCCGGGCACGCCGCTGGCTGGGCCTCGAAGCCGTGAGGGGGGACGGCGGCGTTCCCGGCGCCGCCCGCTCGATCCGCCGCAACCTCCCCCTGCTGATCCCGGGATGGAACCTTCTCGAGGCGCTGCCCGTTCTGCGGGACGGGAGCGCCCCGCGGCGGTCCGACCTCAAAACAGGCATTCAGATCCGCCGCAGCGACTGATACCGTCGGAGGGGAAACGGGCGGCCGGTAGCGGCGGTTCGGGGCAAGAACCTTTCGAGGTGCCTTTCGTTTAAGGAAGCGGAGAGTGTGATGCGGAAAACCTTGCTGGGCCTCTGCCTGCTGCTCGCCGCCGGAAGCTTCGCGCTGGCCGCGGGGCCGCAGGATGTGTTCGAAAAAGCCTTTTCGATGGAAGGCGTTACCCGCGTCTCCGTCGAAAACGTGAACGGCAAGATCGACGCCGTTGCCTGGGACAAGCCCTACGTGCGCGTCCGGGCGACGAAGACCGCCTCCGGGGGCAATGCCGAGGAGACCTTGCGGCTGACGGAGATCCGGGTGCGCAAGGCCGGCGACGAGCTCCGCGTCGAGACCGTCAACCCGAACCGGCATAAGCTCTTCGGCATCCTCGACTTCGGCAGCCACAACGCCCGGGTCGATTACGAGATCGCGCTGCCCGCCAACGTCGAGGCCCGCCTCCAGACCTGTAACGGCCACGTCCAGGCGAGCGGGATGGGCGCGGCGGTGTCGGCCGACGCCGTCAACGGCTCGATCGAGGTCATGGACGTCTTCGGGCCCGTGAAAGCCACGACCGTCAACGGCTCGCTTCGAATCGCGTTCCGCGGCCCGTTGAAACAGACGCACCTGGAGACCGTCAACGGATCGGTGGACGTGGCCTTCGCGCGCGCCTCCTCGATCCGATACAACCTCGAGACGGTCAACGGGCGCATCGAGGGCGACATCGACCTCGCGGTCGAGGGCAAGCACGGCCCGAAGGAAGCGCGGGGCTCGTACAACGGCGGAAGCGAAACGCTGCGGTGCGAGACCGTCAACGGGTCGATCAGGCTGAAGACGAATTAGCTGTCAGCCGATAGCTGATAGCTTCCCCCCGTGCCCGAGCCCCATCGCTGGAAGCTCGTCCTTGCCTATCTTCCCCTCCTCGGCCTGATTCCGCTCTTCATCGGGCAGCCCAGCCGTGAAGTGCGCTGGCATGCCCGAAACGGGATTCTTCTCTCGGTGGCGTTTGCGGGGATCCTCGGGGCTGCGACCGCCGCCGGGCTGCTCCTTCCGTCCCTGTCCTGCTTCTATGGGATCGGCGTTTTCGCCCTGGCGATCGTCTACGGGATCGTCGTCATCCTCGCGATCGTGAAGGCCCTTCAGGGTCAGCGGCTCGTGGTGCGCGGTCTCTCCAGCCATGCCGACCGCGGCTGAGCGGC
>DASQJK010000311.1:0-4723 GCA_035631095.1 Thermoanaerobaculia bacterium | reverse complement strand
TCGCAGGGCTTCTCGATGACTCTGCCTTCCCCGCGGCAGTTACCGCACGGGCGCGCCACGGTCAGGAATCCCTGGCTGAACCTCTGCCGGCCCGTTCCCCGGCAGGCGGGGCAGGTTTTCGCATGCGAGCCGGGAGCGGCGCCGGAGCCTTCGCACCTCGCGCACGTCTCCATGCGGGACAGAAGCAGCGGCGCTTCGACGCCGAACACCGCGTCACGGAACGAGATCTCCATCTGGTAAAGGAGGTCGCTTCCCGCGGCGGCCCGCGCCCTCCCTCCCCCGCCGGCGAAGCCGAAGATCTCGCCGAAGAGGTCGGAGAGATCGCCGAACGCGGACGGGTCGAACCCGAAGCCCCCCGCCCCGGACGCGCCGCCCACGCCCGCATGCCCGAACTGGTCGTAGCGCGCCCGCTTTTCGGGATCGGACAGAACGGCATAGGCCTCCGAGGCTTCCTTGAAGCGCTCGGACGCCTGCGGGTCGTTGGGATTGCGGTCCGGGTGGTACTGGAGGGCGAGCCTGCGGTAGGCGGATTTCAAGGCGCCGTTTTCCGCGTCTCGCGAGACTCCCAGGATTTCGTAGTAATCGCGTTTGGACATTTCGTCAGTCGGTAGTCGGTAGTCAGTAGTCGGTAGTCGGTAGTCGGTAGTCGGTAGTCAGTCGGTGGTCCGCAGTCCGTCGGGCTGAATCAGATGATCCGCTGCCGGCCGCTCGCCCGATTGCTCAGCTCTTTACCGCCGCCGCGCCGCCGCTTCCGGCCCGCTGGAGCATCACGCGCGTCAATACCTTCGAGACCCCCTGCATGTCGAAGATCGCCTCGTTCAAGGCGTCGCGCGAATCGCTCGCTGCAATGTCACGGGAACGTTTGAGAGTCTCCTCGATTCGTTCCCGCTCATCCTTCGCGAGCGCGGCGCCGAACTCGGCGAGCACCCGTTCGTTGGAGGCGAGCATCCCGTCGAGCCGGCTGCGGATCTGGGCGACCTCGCGGCGCTGGTGGTCCGCCTCCGCGAAGGTGGAGGCCTCCTTGATGATCTTGTCGATCTCGTTCTGCGACAGTCCTCCCGCGGGATTGATCTGGATGCCCTGGGCCTTGCCGGTCGCGAGGTCCTTCGCGGACACGTTCACGATGCCGTTCGAGTCGATGGCAAACGTCACCTCGATCTGCGGAACGCCGCGGGGCGCGGCCGGAATTCCGACGAGCTCGAAGCGCCCCAGCGATTTGTTCTCACGCGCGACTTCGCGCTCGCCCTGCAGCACGTGGATCTCGACGACGCCCTGGTTGTCGGCCACGGTCGTGAAGACTTTCGTGTTCTTCGTGGGGATCGTCGAGTTCCGTTCGATCAGCTTCTCGAACACGCCTCCGTGCATCTCGATGCCGAGCGAGAGCGGCGTCACGTCGAGGAGGACCACGTCCTTGATCTCGCCCTTCAGCACGCCTCCCTGGATCGCCGCGCCGATCGCGACGACTTCGTCCGGGTTGATCTCCCGGTTGGGCTCGCGGCCGAAGAGCTCTGCGACCATGCGCTGCACTTTCGGGGTGCGCGTCTGCCCGCCGACGAGGATCACCTGGTCCACGTCCGAGGGCTTCAGGTTGGCCGACTGGAGGGCGTCGAGGCAGGGCGCCGCGGTGCGGTCGATCAGGTCCGCGACGAGCGACTCGAACCGCTCGCGCGTGAGGGTCCGGTTGATGTGCTTCGGGCCGGAGGCGTCCGCCGAGATGAACGGCAGCGTGATCGTCGACTCGGTCGAGGTCGACAGCTCGCACTTCGCCTTCTCGGCGGCTTCCTTGAGCCGCTGGAGCGCCATGCGGTCCTGCCGCAGGTCGATGCCGGTCGACTTCTTGAAGTCGTCGAGCAGCCAGTCCATGATCTTCTTGTCGAAGTCCTCGCCGCCGAGGTACGTGTCCCCCGCTGTCGCTTTGACTTCGTAGATCCCCTCGCCGAGCTCGAGGATCGAGATGTCGAAGGTGCCCCCGCCGAGGTCGTACACCGCGACGATTTCGCTGCCCTTCCGCTCGAGGCCGTAGGCGAGCGAGGCAGCGGTCGGCTCGTTGATGATCCGCAGGACTTCGAGGCCCGCGATCCGTCCCGCGTCGCGCGTGGCCTGCCGCTGCGCGTCGTCGAAGTATGCCGGGACCGTGATGATCGCCTCGGTGATTTCCTCACCGAGCGCTTCCTCGGAGAACTCCTTGAGCTCCTTCAGGATGAACGCGGAGATCTCTTCGGGGCTGTACTCGCGGGCGCGGGCGCGGATTTTCACGTCGCCGTTGACGGCGCGGACGATCTCGTAGGGAAGGATCTCCCGCGCGTGCTGCGTCTCCTCCGAGTCGTACTTTCTTCCGACGAGCCGTTTCACCGCGAAGACGGTGTTCATCGGATTGGTGATGGCCTGGCGCTTGGCAATCTGGCCGACGAGCTTGTCGTTGTCCTCGGTGAAGCCCACGATCGACGGCGTCGTGCGGCTCCCCTCCCGGTTGGAGAGAACCTGGGGGGTGGCCCCTTCGACGACCGCCACGCAGCAGTTCGTCGTGCCGAGATCGATCCCGAGAATTCTGCCCAAGCGGCCTCCGGCTCTAGCGTCCGCCGCCGTTCCCGCGGACCGAGACCTTCACGAGCGCGGGGCGGATCAACTTGTCGTTCAACAGGTAACCCTTGCGCATCACCTCGAGAATGGTGTCCTTCGGGACTTCGTCGGAGGGCTCCGTCGCGACCGCTTCGTGCACGTTCGGATCGAACGTGCCGCTCGTGTCCACCTCGACGAGCCCGTACTTGTGCCACAGCTCGGCGAGCTTTCGCTGGATGAGCGCGACGCCCTGGCCGAAGTCGCTCGCCGATTCCTCCGGCGTGGCGTGAGCGAGCGCGCGGTCGAAGTCGTCCGAGATCGTCAGAAAGTCGCCCACGAACCTTCCGAGCGCCGTGCGCAGATACTCGCTCTTCTCGCGCTCGGTGCGCTTGCGCATGTTCTCGAACTCGGCGAGCTTGCGCCGGTGACGGTCCTTCAGCTCTTCGAGGTCGGTCATCACCGACTGGAGCTTTTCCTCCGCCGCGGTGATGGCCGAGCGCTCCTCTTCGGCGAGCGCCGCTTCGAGCGTCTCGCCGGAGTCTTCGACCTCGAGGCGGTCGGGGTCGTCGGCAGTGACGGCGGAATCCCGCTCCCGGTCGGTCATCCCTCTCGCTCCTCGCGATCGCGGGTATCGCGGCGGTCCAGCCGGTCGGACAGCGCCCGCCCGAGGAGCTCGACGACCGGGATGACTCTAGGGTATTCGCGGCGGGCCGGACCGATGACGCCGAGCATGCCTGTCAGTGTCTCTCCCGGTCCGTAGGAGGTCAAGACCGCGGAGAGCCGCGGGTCCGTCGTGATCGCGCTTTCGGAGCCCAGAACGACGCTCGTCCCCCTGGAATCGAGGTATCGGGCCATCAGATCGAGAAGGCGCGCCTTCTCGTCGAAGGTCAGAAACACCCTTCGAAGGGACTCGACGTCCGCGAACTCCGGCTTGTCGAGAAGCTTGGCGGTGCCCTCGAGGTAAACGCGCTCTTCGTTTCCGGATCCCTCGAGCGCCTGCCCGCCGAGAGTCAGCGCGCGGCCGAGCATCCGGTCGCACGCGGCCTTCTCTTCCGTCAGCGCGCGAAGCAGCTCCGTGCGTACTTCGTGAAGAGTCTTTCCGCAGAAGTCGCTCGTGAGCCGCCGGCTCACCGATTCGAGCTCGTCGCTCGAGTACTCGACGGAAGTTTCGATCACCCGCGAGACCACGACGTCCGGCTCGTTGACCTGAACGGCGAGGATCTTTCCCGGCGCGACGGCGAGGAACCGGATGGACCGCACGACCGTGTGCAACGCGTCGGGCGCGACGACGAACCCGACTTCCCCGGAAAGCCGCGACAGGAGCCGCGAGGCGGCCTGGAAGAGACGTGTGACGTCGGACCCCGCCGAGGCGAGGTCCGAGTCGACCTGCTCGCGGACGTCCTCGGCCACCCGCCGGTGGCGCATGAGCTCGTCGATGTAGAGCCGGTACGCCTGGTCGGTGGGGATGCGTCCCGCGGAAGTGTGGGGCTGGGCGAGGAAGCCCGCGTCCGTGAGATCCGCCATGATGTTGCGGATCGAGGCCGGGGACAGGTCGAACCGGCTCGACTTGAAGAGCGCCCGGGAGGAGACGGGTTTTCCCGTGTCCACGTGGACACGGATGATCTCCTTCAGGATCGTCCGGCTTCGGTTGTCGAGGGCCATCGTTCGGTTCATGGACGTCCGGATATTGTCGTTCTTCTTGTGCGGCCGCGCGAGGGCGGGAGCCTTTGGCAGTCTGACCGCGGGAGTGCTAACAGCAGGGTACGCGGAGGTCTTCCCGCGGTCAAGGTGCCGGGTCCGGGCCCTCGCCGGTACACTTCCCGGAAATGGCGCTTCCCTCTCTGACTCTCGTCGGGCCGGGGCGCGCCGGTCGCGCCTTTGCGCGGAGCTGGGCGGGCGCGGGCGGACGCGTGGACCGCCTGCTCGGGCGGCAGGACATTCCCCGCGCGATCTCGTCCGAGGTGCTCGTCCTTGCCGTTCCGGACGATGCCCTTGCGCCCGTTGCGGCGGCCCTCGCGCCGTCCGCCTCCTGCCGGTACGCCTTTCACCTTTCGGGGGCGCTCGGCTCCGACGCGATCGAGGCACTCCGCGGGGCGGGAGCCGCCGTCGGCTCGCTCCATCCGCTCCGGCCCTTTCGCGGCGGCGAGGAGGAAACGCTGGCGGG
>DASQJK010000310.1:0-19537 GCA_035631095.1 Thermoanaerobaculia bacterium | reverse complement strand
CCGGAGCTCTCCGAAAGGCGCGGCGGTACGCGGCGACGATGAGCAGCGCGGCTCCGAAGGTCGCCACGATGGCCGCTCCCGTTGGCAAGTCGAGCTGGAATGAGAGCGCTACGCCGGCCGCCGAGACGAGGACGCCCATGGTCCAGCCGATCGCGAGCCGCGGGCCGAGCCGCTCCGCGAACAGCATCGCGGTGACGGACGGAACGATCAGGAAACAGAAAACGAGCAGAACGCCGGCGATCGCGACGGAAGACGTCACGACGAAGCCGAAGGACATGTAGAAGAGAAAGTCCCAGAAGCGGACGTTCAGGCCCTGCCGCTCCGCCGCGTGCTCGTCCATCGATATTGCGAGGAATTGGCGCCGGAAGACGTAGTGGAACAGGCCGACGAGCGAGTAGAGCGCCGCCGTCTTGCCGAGCTCCGGCCACGTGACGGAGAGGATGTTGCCGACGAGCATCTCCTTCAGGTGCTCCGTCTCCTGCGTCGCCTTCGACATGACGAGAATGGCGACGGCCGCGGAGACCGCGTAAACGATCCCGATGATCGCCTCCTGGGGGATGCGCGTCTTCCGGTGGACGCGGGACATGGCGAAGATGGCGGCGCCCAGAAACGTGAAACCGAGAGAGAAGAGGTACGCCATCGAGGAGTGCAGGTCGTACCCCGCGAGATAGGCGACCGTGGTCCCCAGCGCGGCGATCTGGGCGAGCGAGAGGTCGACGAAAATGACCCCCCGCTCGACCACGTGGACGCCGAGATAGGCGTGGATTCCCGTGAGGATGAGGCTCGCGACGAATGCCGGCAGGAGAATCTGAAAGATCGTCATTTCTTCGCTTTCATGGCCGCGACGAACGTGTCGATGTCCTTGTCGAAGAGGCTGAAGTAATCCTTGATTTCCGGCACTCCGCCGACGGACGGATAGAACGTGAGCATCGCCGCCCCCGTCTTCTCGGCGATCGACTTCGGGGTCTTCGAGTCGAAGTACGGCTCGACGATGATGACCGGGATCTTCTGCGCCTGGATCAGGTTGATGATCTCGAGCGTGTGGCTGGGCGAGGGTGGGATCCCGGGCTTCGGCTCGACGTGGCCCGCTACCACGAGCTTGAAGTGCTTCGCGAAATTCGGCCACGAGTCATGGAACGTGACCACCTTCGTGCCGGCGTAAGGCGCCATCTTCCCGTCCCACTCTTTCTCCTTCTCGGTCAGCTTCGTCTCGAACGCGGCCAGGTTCTTCTCGTAAACGTCCTTTCCGCCCGGGTCGAGCTCGGCGAGCTTGCGCGCGATCGCACGCGCGATGATCCGACCGTTCTCCGGGTCCGTCCAGTAGTGGGGGTTCCCGTAAGGATGGACGTCGCCCATGGCGCGCGTGACCTGCGTCGTCGGGCGCTGGAGGATGTCGCATCCCACGGACGCATCGAGATAGCCGGCGTTGCCGGCGTGGATCTTGTCGTTGCGGCTCTGGTCGATGAGCGGCGGGAGGTAACCGATCTCGAGCTCGAGGCCGGCCACGACGAGGAGGTCGGCGCGCGACAGGCGCACGATGAAGGACGGTTTCGCGTCGACGAAGTGCGGGTCCTGATAGCCCTTGGCGAGCGCGAAGGCGTCGACGCGGTTGCCTCCGATCGACTCGGCGATCGAGGCGAAGTCCTGGAGCGTCGAGACGACGTTCACCTTGGCGAACGCGGGCGCCGAGAGCCCGAGCGTGAGGGCCGCGAAAAGCACTGCGGAAATCTTTTTCATTTCGTTCCTCTAGAAGGGATGGGCGCCGTGAGCGCCGATCGCGAACTGCAGTTGAAGAAGGGCTTCCGTGGCGTTGATCCCACCGGCGTACCGCCGCCGGCGAAGCTCGCCGCGAAGCTGAGAGAACTCGCTCGGCCAGAACGTAAGGAGCACGGCCTGCCCCGTATCGCGCTTCGAGCCGTCGTCGGCGCGGTCGGAGGACTCGACGCGGGCGCCGGCGTACCAGCGCTTGGCGAGCTGGTACTCGCCCGAGACGAACCAGCCGCGAGCGGTCTGCCGCCCGTCGAGCTGGTCGCGGCGGCTGCGATACAGCTCTCCCCGCAGAGAAGCCGAACGGTAGAGCCCCTGCTGGAGCGGCTTCCATCGGAAGGTCGCGTCGATGGCTTCGAGCCGCGTGTGGCGGGTCAGGTCCTGCGTGGATTCGGCGTTGGGGCCGTACCCGTAGGAGAACCCCAGCTCGAGGTTGCTCGACTCAGAGATGTCGCCGTAGGCGCGGTAATGCGCGTTGTACGCAAGGTCGCTCCGGTGCGGAGCGTGGAACAGACCCTCGCTTTCGCCGCGAAACACCTGGAGCGTCAGCTCGGAAAAGAGATCGGCCGGCATCGGGAGCAGGTGGGAGACCGAGACGCCGTCGCCGATCCACCCTTCTTCTCCGCCGAGCAGGTTCACGATCGGCAGAGGCTCGTCCGGCCAGGGGAGCACATGCAGGTGGAGGGTGTTGATCTTGCCGAACTGCACGCGCATGCGGCCTACCTTGGCGAGGAACTTCGCGGGAAGCGACGTGAAGGTCAGATACCCCTCTTCGACGTCCACGTTGCTGCCGTTGAACGACAGGAAGAAGTCGGCGCGCGCGTACGGGTCGACGATCGCCTGCAGGCCGAGCTCGGACTCGCGGAGCGACAGGTTGGGAAGGTTCTCGACCGAGTTCTTTCCAGCCACTCCGAGGAAGTTGCCGATCACCGACACCGACGGGTTGAAGTAGTTCGAAGCCTGACTCGACCCGGAGGGGCTCGCCGGAGGGGGCGCCGGCGGGGGCTCGGCGGCCGCCGGTGCTGGCGTGGGCGACGGCTCGGCCGCGGCCGGCTCGGGAGTCGGTGTGGGCGAGGGCGTCTGCTGCGCCGCCGATGTCGAACTGAACGCGATGCCGGCGGCGAGCGCCGCGCACGCAATGGACCCAAAACGCCTCTTCACGATCTCCTCCTGCCGGCTCGAGAGCCGGCACCTCCGCGCGCGCGGCGAGAGGCCGCGCGGCGTCCGGGGCTCAGCCGGCTGAAGGAGGAGCGCGCCCTTCGACGAACCGCGGCGCGGAAAGGGGGAGCAGCCGGGCCTGCCGCAGAGGCGCGACCGGAATGGCCGCGGTGCCGGCGGGCGTGAAAACCGCGAGGCCCGTGAGCGAAACGTAGCGATGCGCGAGACACGCAGTACAGGGGTCCGTCTGCGTGTCCCCGCCGGCAGGCGCGCTGAAGACCGGTGCCGATCCCGGCGAGAGCCCGGTGAGCGGGGTCCCAAGGTCGCTCGCAGGCTCGGGATGGAGGCCGAAAGAGCCGGCGACGGCAAAGACCGCCGCGAGCAGCAGGACTGCGCGCCCCAGGCGGGCCGAACGAAAGGCGTGGAACATCCCGATGCGGCAACGAGGCATCAAAACATTGTATTCCGCGCGCCGGCGCCCTCCAGCGGCCGCACCCTACAATGCGCACGATGTCGGACGCTACGCGGGCGCAGGCGGTACCCGCCGCCGGTCTGCCGGTGGACGCCCTGCGGCGCCGGATGCACTGGCTGCTCGGGATGACGTTCCTGCACGTCGTCGGCGAGGGGGGGCTCGCCCTTTACGAGGCGGTTCGGGTGGGGAGCCTCGCCCTCCTCGCCTTCGGGCTCGAGAGCGTCATAGAGGGGGGCGCGGCGCTCCTGGCCGTCCGCCACCTCCGGAAGCTTGCCGACGAAGAGCACGACCACGCGCGCAACGAGCAGATCCTCGCCCGGTGGATCGGGGTCTCTTTCCTGCTGCTCGCGGCCTACACCACCGGCCGTGGAATCGTCGAGCTGACGCGGGGAGTGCAGGCGGAACGCAGCGTCCTGGGTCTTTTTCTGACGATCTTCGCTTCGTTCGGGATGCCGTTCATCGGCTACTGGAAGTGGAAGACGAGCCGGGCGCTCGGAAGCCAGGGCCTGGCGGCCGAGGCAAAGGAGTCGATCGCCTGCTCGGCCGACTCCATGCTGACGCTCCTGGCGATGGTTGGCGGCCTGCTGGGCGCCCCGGGATGGGTCGATCCGGTCCTCTCGCTGCTGATGGTTCCCTGGTTCCTCCGCGAAGGGCTCGCTCACGTCCGCGGGAGGGTCCACGCTCACGTCCACTGACCACTGAGGCGGGACCCCAACTGCTAGAATCCTTCGGCACCGATCCCGCATATGTAGTGGCTGGAGGGAACTGATGTCGGATAACCCGAACGTTCAACAGGTCTCCGATACGAGCTTCGACGGGGACATCCTGAAGCATGACAAGCCCGTGCTCGTCGATTTCTGGGCGCCGTGGTGCGGACCCTGCCGGTCCGTCGCCCCGATCGTGGACGACCTGGCCACGCAGTACAAGGACAAGCTCAAGGTCGCCAAGCTCAACGTGGACGAGTCCTCGCAGGTGGCGATGAAGTACCAGGTCACGTCGATCCCGACGTTCATCCTCTTCAAGAACGGACAGGTGGCGGACCGCGTCCTCGGGGCTCTGCCTCGCAGCGAGTTCGTCAAGTTCATCGACCGCAACCTGTAAGACGGGCCTGCCGGCCTGAGGAGAAGGGGAGGGCGAGTCCCTCCCTTTTTCTTTTCCGCGCCCCGGAAGAAATCCGGAGACCGACCCGCGTCGTAAGATAGGCGCAGTGACCCGACATCTGGTTCTCTTTGCCCGCGAGCCGTCGCGGCAGGCGCGCGAAAAAGGGTTCGGTCGCGTTCCGGACGCGTCGCTTCTCTTTTCGAAGTTCGCAGCCGGGTGGTCCCGGGCGGCCGAAGCGGCGGGTGCGTCGCTTCTCATTTCGACGCCCGCGGAGGACCTTTCGGGATGGCGGAGGACGCCCGGCATCTCCGCGACGTGGATCGTCCAGGAGGGCCGCAATTTCGGAGAGCGGCTTCGAGAGACCGCCGTGCGTGCCGCCTCGCTTCCCGGTCATGCGGTCGTGGTCGGCGGAGACGTCGTCCCGTGCCCGGACCGGCTGGCCGGGGCGTTCGAGTCGCTCGAGAAGGGCGCAGAGGCCGTGCTCGTCCCCGCCTCGGACGGCGGCTTTTCGCTGATCGCGATCCGTGTCCAGGACGCCGACCTTCTCGCCGGGATCGGCCAGCGGCGGCGCAACGCTTTTTCCGTGCTGCGCGATGCGCTGCTCGCCCGCGGGCGGCGGGTCGCCGTACTGCCTGCCGCTCCCGACCTCGACGGGCGCACCGGCCTGCGCGCTCTCCTGCGGGACGGCTGGTTCGGTCGCGAGCTCTCCCGTCTGGGAAGGCGCCTCCTTTCCTTCCGTGCCTATCTTCTCGTCGCTTCCGTCTGCCCGTCCTTCGAATGCCCCGCGACGGTGCTGCCCGTTCTCCGCGGACCCCCTCTCGCCGCCTGAACGACCAAACTTCAGGCCATTCGGCTGCACGGCAGCCAGGGGGACAACATGCCGCATCTTTCCGAGAGGACGATTCTGTATGCGCCGCCCACCCACCAATTCCGGGAGGGCGAGATCGATTTTTTCCTCGATTCAGACGCTCCGCACTGGGTGGGCGTCGATGATCGCGGCAGCGAGATCCTCCGGGAGATCGACGGGGTCAAGCCGTTCTCGGAGCTGGTCTCGCGCTACGGATCGCGACGCGGTCTCGAGGCGGGCAAGGCCTGGTTGCACGTCCACGACTTCGTCCAGGCGAACCTTCGAGCCGGCTTCCTGCGGACGGAGCCATTCGAGCGCGGCGTGTACGAAGGCCGCAGCCGGTACGCGAAGCCTGAGGGATTGAAGGAGCTCTGGCTCCACACCAACAACTCCTGCAACCTCGCGTGCAGCCACTGCCTCGTGAGCTCCGGCCCGGGCGGAACCCCCGGGTTGTCTCCCGCGGCCCTTCGCCGCGTGATCGACGAAGCGCTCGAGCTCGGCGTCGAGCGTTTTTACGTGACCGGCGGCGAGCCGTTCCTGCGCCCCGACATTTACGACCTCGTGCGCCGCATCACGGAAGAGGGCCGCCGCGAGCTCATCCTGCTGACAAATGCGACCCTGTTCCGCGGGCCGAAGGGCGCGGAGCTCGACACGTTGTCGCGCGAGCGCGTCAAGTTCCAGGTGTCTCTGGACGGAGCGCGTCCCGAGACAAACGACCCGATTCGCGGGCAGGGCACGTTCACACGCGCTCTCGACGGAGTCCGCCAGCTCGCCGGCCTCGGCTTCGACGTCTCGCTCACGACCGTCGTCACGCGCGAGAACATCGGCGAGCTCCACGAGCTCCCCGGTATCGCCGCGCAGCACGGAGCCCGGTCGCAGCACCTCATGTGGTCCCACAGGCGCGGCCGCGCGGCGGAGTCCGGCAACGGCTTCTTCCCCGAGACGGCGGACATCCTCCCGGCCGTTCTCGCCGCCTGTGACGCCGCGGCCCGTCACGGCATATCGCTCGACAACCTCGAGGCCGCCCGGCGGCGGGCCAACGGCCAGCCGGGCGTGAAGTACGACCTGGGAAACGCGGGCTGGGACTCCCTCTGTGTCTATGACGACGGCACCGTGTATCCGTCTGCCGCGCTCGCGAACCATCGCCCCCTCGCGTGCGGGAACGTCTCGGACGGGACTGCGCTCGGCGACGTCTTCCGGGGAAGCCCGCTGCTGGAGCGGTTCCGCGCGGCGACGCTCGCGAGCCGCGACCAGGCGCTGGCGGACCCCTTTCGTTTCCTGACGGGCGGAGGGGACCTCGAGCACGCTTACGTCTTTTCCTCCGGCGACGACGGGCACGGCGACCTGACGGCGCCGGATCCCTACTACCCGATCGCGGTTTCGCTGGCCCGTCGTGCGATGCGCGAAACGGCAGAAGCGCGGCGCGCCGGATGGAACCGGAGGAGCGGGTACGACGTCCCCGCGCTGTACCACGCGATGGGCGACGGCTCGATCGCGTGCGGCGTTGCCGACGGAGCCGCCGCGGAGATGCCCGTCCTCACGCTGCATTCCAACTGCGTGCTCTCCTTCGACGTCGACAAGCCGCGCGCGCTGGTTCGCGACTACTACGGGAAGGCCGCCGAGGCGCCGCAGGCGGAGCTCTGCTGCCCGACGAAGTTCGACGAGGCGGAGATCGGGCACATTCCCCGCGCCGTGATCGACCGATTCTACGGGTGCGGCTCGCCCGTATCGATGACGGACCTTTCCGCCGGCGAGACGTTTCTCGACCTGGGGTCCGGCGCCGGCATCGACGTGTTCATCGCGGCAAAGAAGGTCGGCTCGGCCGGCAGGGCCATCGGCGTCGACATGACGGACCCGATGCTCGCCGTCGCCAATGAGAACCGCCCCATCGTCGCGGGCAACCTCGGCTTCGACGTCGTCGAGTTCCGCAAAGGATTTCTCGAATCGATCCCCGCCGAAGATCGCAGCGTGGACGTCGTCACGTCGAACTGCGTGGTGAATCTTTCCCCCGACAAGACGAAGGTCTTTTCCGAGATCTGGCGGATCCTCAAGGACCACGGGCGCGTCGTGATCGCGGACATCGTGAGCGATCACGACGTGCCGCCGCATCTGAAGACGAATCCGGAGCTGTGGGGCGAGTGCACCGTCGGCGCGCTGACCGGCGAGGCGTTCGTCGCCGCGCTCGAGCGAGCGGGGTTCTACGGCCTCGAGGTCCTGAAGAAGGCGTACTGGAAGTCGATCGACGGGCATCCGTTCTATTCGATGACCGTTCGCGGCTACAAGTTCGAGAAGACGGCGGGCTGCGTCTACCGCGGGCAGCGCGCGGTCTACCTGGGTCCCGGAAAGGCGTTCGTCGACGAGGAGGGGCACACGTTCCCCCGCGGCCTCGAGGTCGAGGTCTGTACCGACACCGCCTCGAAGCTCGGCGCCGCCCCGTTCACGGGCTCCTTCAACGTGCTCGAGCCGGACCAGGGCTCCGGGCTCGAAGGCCGCGCGCCCCGCGCATCGGGCGAGCAGTGCGCGCCGGGATGCTGCTGACGTGGGCATCATGCTCGCCGCGGGGCTCGTTCTGCTCGCCGGGCTGCTCGCCTACGCGAACGGCTCGAACGACATTTCGAAGTCGATCTCGACCCTCGTCGGGTCGGGGGTGACGAACGCGCGCACGGCGGTCATCTGGGGCAGCCTGTGGACGGTCGCGGGAGTTCTCGCCGCGGCATTCGTTTCTCAGGCGCTCGTCGCGACGTTTTCCGGCGTCGGGTTTCTCGGCCGCGAGCCACTCTCGAGCGGATTTCCGGCGGCAGTGGCGATCGGAGCGATCTCGTGGGTCCTCTTCGCCTCCCGCACGGGGATGCCCGTCTCGACGACCCACGCGATCGCGGGCGCTCTCGCCGGGGCTGGAATCGCAGCCCAGGGAGCGGCTGCTCTGCACTGGGACGTGCTCGCGCGTAAAGTGGCTCTGCCCCTCGGCCTGTCGCCGCTCCTCTCCATAGCCGTGGTCGCCGCCGTCTTCCCCCTGATCGGGCGCGCGGCGCGTCGCGCGGATACCTATTGCGTCTGCGTCGAGCGGCGCGAGCTCGCACCTTCAGGAGCCGTCCTGACACAGGCGGCCGGGACGAGCATCGGAGTGGGAGCCGTGCTGGCGCGCGGAGCGGACTGCGACGTGGCGCCCGCGGTCGCCGCGCGGGTTTCGGTGCTCGGCGGGCTTCACTGGATGTCCGCCGCGCTCACCGCCTTTGCGCGCGGACTGAACGATGCCCCGAAGATTGCGGCGCTCGGCGTGGGAGCGGCTGCCTTCTTCGGAATTCGCGGGTTTGCGTTCTATGCGGCGCTCGCCGCGGCAATGGCCGCCGGAAGCCTCCTGTCCGGGTTCCGCGTCGTCGAGACGCTCGCCGCCAAAGTGACTCCGATGAGTCCCGCGGAAGGTTTCGCCGCGAATCTCGTGACCACGATCCTCGTCGGTGCGGCGTCGTTCGCCGCGCTTCCCGTTTCGACCACGCACGTCTCCACGGGCGCGATCGTCGGCATCGGAATCCGCCGCGGCACGGGTTTCATCCGGTGGAAAACCGTCGGCGAGATGGCGATCGCATGGCTCGTCACGATCCCCGCTGCCGCGCTCGTCGCGGCCGCCGCTCTCACCCTCATTCCGGGGCGCTAGGCGGGCGCTCTGCGGCGCAACGCGCGCCAGGCGGGCATTTGCCCGCCGGGCAGGATGTTTGCGTGTAATGTTCCGCCCCCCGCGGGGCGTTGAAAGAAGACGGGCTTTCGGGGCCCGGAACATCGGGAGAGTCATGAAGAACAAGATCCTCTGGGTCGTGATCGTGGTGGTGGCGGCGGCCGGCCTCGGGTTCGCCATCGCGGGGCGTAAGAAGCCCGAGGACAAGTACCGCACCGCCGTGGTCGACCAGGGGAAGATCACGCAGACCGTGACGGCGACGGGCGCTCTGTCGGCCGTGAAGACCGTGCAGGTCGGCAGCCAGGTCTCCGGGATCATTTCGAAGCTGTACGTCGACTTCAACAGCCAGGTGAAGAAGGGCGACCTTCTCGCCGAGCTCGACCCCACGCCGTTTCAGGAAAAGATCGCGCAGACCCAGGCGGCGCTCGAGAAGGCGCGGGTCGACATGCGAAACGGGGAGATCGGGCTGCGGCGCCAGACGGCCCTGAAGCAGCAGGGCCTCGCGCCGACGGCGGACTTCGACCAGGCGCAGGCCACCTACGACGCCGCCAAAGCGTCCGTCGCCCAGGCGCAGGCCGTGCTGAACCAGGCGCAGACCGACCTGCGCAACTCGAAGATCCTCGCGCCCATCGACGGCGTCGTCGTCGCGCGCCAGTACGACGTCGGCCAGACCGTGGCCGCGTCCTTCCAGGCGCCGACTCTCTTCACGATCGCGCAGGACCTGACGAAGATGCAGGTGTCGGCCGACGTTTCCGAATCGGACATCGGACAGATCAAGCTCGGCGAGCCGGTCCGGTTCACCGTCGACGCCTACCCCGACCGGCAGTTCCGCGGCAACGTCGCGCAGGTGCGGCTGAACGCGACCGTCAACCAGAACGTCGTCACGTATCCGGTGATCGTCGACGTCCCCAATGAGGACCTCCTTCTCAAGCCGACGATGACCGCGAACGTGACGATCGACGTGGCGACCGTCCCCAACGTGCTCCGCGTGCCGAATGCGGCGCTGCGGTTCCGGCCCGAGGAGAAGGCGGGCGCCGCGCCGGCAGCCGCCGCGGCGGTGGGCACGACTCCGACTCCCGTTTCTCTCGAGGAGCGCGCGGCGCGCTCGGCGGACCGGAGTCAGCCCGGCGGAGGGACCGGAGCCATGGCGCGGCAGTTCGGACAGGCCGGCGGAGGAGGGCGGGGCGGCCCCGGCGGCAGGATGACGCGCGCCGCGCGGCCCTCGACGGTCTGGATTCCTCCCGCGGACCCGAAGGGGGATCCGAAGATGGTCGAGGTGCGCACGGGGATCACGGACGGCCGCTACACCCAGATCGTGTCCGGGGAGATCAAGGCCGGAGACAAGGTCATCGTCGGCCTGGCAACCGCGAAGGCGGCGACGGGCGCATCCCCGATGGGAGGCCCCGGAGGCGGGCGGCGGGGGTTCTGAGCATGGCGCGGGCGACGGCGGCGGAGAACACCCCTGCGGCCGCGGCGCAGACGAGCGACGTCATCCGCATCGAAGACCTCGTCCGCGTCTACCAGATGGGCGAGGTCCAGGTCCGGGCGCTCGACGGCGTGTCCCTGCGGATCGGCGCGGGCGAGTTCGTGGCGGTGATGGGCCCCTCCGGTTCCGGTAAGAGCACGTTCATGAACATCGTGGGCTGTCTCGACCGGCCGACCTCGGGCAAATATTTCCTCGACGGGACGGACGTCTCGGGGCTCGACCGCGATCAGCGGGCGGAGATCCGCAACGGCAAGATCGGCTTCGTCTTCCAGGCGTTCAACCTGCTTTCGAGGACGTCGGCCCTCGAGAACGTCGAGCTTCCCCTGATCTATTCGGCAAACGGGCACTCCGCGAAGGAGCGTGCGGACCTCGCCCGCAAGTGCCTGGACATCGTGGGCCTGGGCGGGCGCGAGGACCACATGCCGAGCCAGCTCTCCGGCGGCCAGCAGCAGCGCGTCGCGATCGCGCGTGCGCTCATCAACGAGCCGAAGCTCATGCTGGCCGACGAGCCGACCGGCAACCTCGACACCAAGACCTCCGAGGAGGTCATGGCGGTTTTCCAGCGTCTGAACGAGCAGGGGAAGACGGTGGTACTCATCACGCACGAGCCGGACATCGCCGAGTACGCGAGACGCGTCGTCGTATTCCGGGACGGCAAGCTCGTCGAAGACCGGCCCGTGACGAACCGCCGCGTTGCAACCAGGACCGACTAGAACAGGCGGAGCCGCATGTTGAAGTTCCTCACGATTCTCAAGGTGGGCATGAAGGCGATCGCTCGCAACAAGCTGCGATCGACGTTGACCGCCCTCGGCATCATCATCGGAGTCGGCTGCGTCATCGCGATGATCGCGGTGGGCGGAGGCGCGCAGGCGTCGGTGCAGGCGCAGATCTCCTCCCTCGGGACGAACTTCCTCATGGTCTTTCCGGGGACCTCCACGCAGTCGGGCGCCCGCATCTTCACGGGGCAGTCCAGCATCACCGAGGACGACGTCAACGCGGTGCGCAACGAGTGCCCGTCCGTCGCCTATGTGTCTCCCATGGCGCGTTCCGCCGGGCAGGTCGTGGCAGGCAACCTCAACTGGGGCACGTCCGTGCAGGGTGTCGGCGTCGAGTGGCCGTTCGTCCGTTCCTGGAACGTGGAGAAGGGCAGCTTCTTCGGCGACTCGGAGGTGCGGTCCGCCGCCAAGGTCGCGGTTCTGGGAGCGACGGTGGCGACTTCGCTCTTCGGCGATCAGAACCCGATCGACCAGACCATCCGGATCAAGAACTTCCCGTTCAAGGTCATCGGGGTCCTCGAGGCGAAGGGCGGCAGCACCATGGGGCAGGACCAGGACGACACGGTGATCGCCCCCTACACGACCGTGATGAAGCTCCTCAAGCGAACGACGAAGATCGACATGTTCATGGCGTCGGCCGCGTCCCAGGCGGCGGTCCCGCAGGCCCAGGCCGAGATCGAGGCGCTGCTCCGTCAGCGGCACCGGCTGCAGCCGGGACAGGATGCGGATTTCATGATCCGGTCCCAGCAGGAGATCGCTCAGACCGCGGACCAGACTTCGAAGCAGATGTCGGCGCTGCTCGCCGCGATCGCGTCGATCTCTTTGCTCGTGGGCGGGATCGGGATCATGAACATCATGCTGGTCTCGGTGACGGAGCGGACGCGCGAGATCGGCATTCGCATGGCGATCGGCGCCAAGGGCCGCGACATCCTCACGCAGTTCTTGATCGAGGCGCTGACGCTTTCGATCGCGGGCGGAGCGATCGGGATCGCTCTCGGCATAGCCACGTCCCGTTTCCTGGCCTGGAAGCAGCAGTGGCCGATCGTGCTCGCGCCCGAGGCGATCCTGCTCGCCTTCGGCTTCGCAGCCGCGATCGGGATCTTCTTCGGTTTCTACCCGGCCAGAAAGGCATCGAGGCTCGATCCCATAGACGCGCTGCGGTACGAGTAGCTGTCAGCTCTCATCTTCCCGGGAACTCAGGACTCAGAACTCACAACTCACAACTGACAACGCGCTTCTCTGCCCGTACAATGTCTGCACAACGGACATATGAAGGGCTACTCCCGGCTCCGGCTCGCTCTTTCCCCCCGGCGCAGCCTCGCGGCGCGCCTGTTGTTTTTCTTTTTTCTTGCGTTCCTCATTCCCGGGTCCGTGATCGTTCTCGTCCTGGTGCGGCGGCTTTCCGAGCTCAAGGACAACTCCGTCGGGCAGCTCACCGCGGTGCGCTACGCGCAGAGCACGATGCAGATCACCCAGGACGCCGGGTACCGCGCCGAGTCGCTCGAACGGCGCGCGGGGCTCGTCGAAGAAGTCGGGTGGTCGATCGCGTCTGCCGCCGCCGTCGCGCTCCAGTCGCCTGAGCCGATCAACGTCCCCTCGCCACAGCCCGACGCCGACGGTCACCTGTGGAACAGGTTCCCCGCGGAAGATACCGTCGGCTTCATCGCCGCGTCGCGCGCGAGCGATCCCCAGGCTCTTCGCGATTACGCCCGCACCCTGCTGATCGCCAAGCTCCTGCGCAACGCCCGCGAGCGGCGGCCCGCTGTCCGGAAGGTGAGCATCTGGACCGCGTCGGGCGTCATGCGCATGAGCCCCTGGTTCGACGTCCACGACGGCATCCGCGAGTCGAAGGGGGCCTTCGAGGACTTCGGATTCAACAAGGTGGCGAAATTCCCCGAGGCGCGGCCGGCGGGAGGAGACAGGGCACTCTGGTTCACCGGCCGCGAGGGGCCGAGGCTGTCGCCCGAGAACCGCCTCGTGTCGGTCTTCGTCCCGGTTCGCAACGAGGCCGGCGATCTCATCGCGGCGATCGCGATCGAGTTCGACCTTCGCCGCGACATGGTCGAGTCTCTCGACCCGCGGCAGATGCAGGGCGACGTCTGGTTCGTCGTCGATGGCTCGGGACGGGCCGTCTTCATGACGGTTCGGGCCGCGCAGCTGCTCTCGTGGACGCCGACCGGTTCGGAGCTCCTGGGCGAGGGACAGAACGCGGAGCGGCGGCGGCTGGCACAGGCGGTGCTCACCGCGCGGCGAAGCGTCGGCACCTATCGCTTCGGGGGCGCGCAGAACCGCATCGCTTCGGCCCGCGTCAGCTCGACGGGATGGGTCTTCGTGGAAGGACTCTCGGGAGACGCGCTCGCCCGCGTCGCCGCGGAGGCCGCCGGAGAGATCCAGCCGCAGTCGTACTCCGATCTGCAGCGACAGGCTCTCGTCGTCTTCTTCTGCCTGGCCATGGCGGTCCTCGCGATCGTCATCCTCGTCTCGCGACGGATCTCGGCACCCGTCTTGTCGCTCGTGCATGCGGCGGAGGAAATCGGACAGGGGAGGGCGGTCGAGGTGCGCGGAGGCGGCTCTGACGAGCTCGGCCGGCTTTCCGCGGCCATCGGACGGATGGGAAGGCGGGTGGAACGCCGCGTCGAAACGCTTCGGAGGCTGCATTCGCTCTTCCGCGCCTCGTACCGGACGACCGACCTGCGGGAGGTGCTCTCTCGCGCGACCGAGGCCGTGGCAGCGTTCACCCGCGCCGAGCGCGTCTGGTTCTACCTCCACGACCCCGACACCAACCGCCTCGTCGCACAGTGGCCGGGCTGGAACGTGACGGAGGAGCTGACGGCGAAGCTCGTCTTCTCGTCCGAGACCCCCTCGATCGCGGGCCTGGTCTTCAAGACGGGCGAGCCGTACGTCACGAACGACCTCGAACGCGACCCCTACGCGAGCCGTTCCATCCAGGAGCTCGTCGGCGCGGCCAATGCCGTGTTCTGCCCTCTGAAGACGGAGGAGAAGACGATCGGAGTCGCGGTGGCGGTCAACCGGACGGGGGGCTTCGGGCACGAGGAAGTGGATGCGATGACGTCCTTCGCCGACGCCGCTTCGCTCCTGATCCAGAACGCGCGCCTCTACGCGACACTCACGGGAACCGTCGAGGAGCTGCGGCGGGCGAGCCGCCTGAAGGATCACTTCCTGCAGAACGTCAACCACGAGCTGCGCACGCCGCTGACCTCGATCGTCGGCTGGACGGACCTGCTGGAGGAGGGAGACGTCGACGAGAAGACGACGCGGCGCGGCCTGAAGCAGGTCCGGCAGTCGGCGCGGGTGCTGCTCGCGCTGATCGACGACCTTCTCGATCTCGCGCGCATGGATCGCGGCACCTTGTCTCTCGACCTCCGTCCGGTGTCGCTCGTCGACGTGGCGCAGCGCTCGGTCGAGACGGTCCGGCTCATGGCGGAAGCGCGAGGTGTCGTCCTGATCCTCGCTCCTCCTCCCGACGTCCTGCCGCTCGTTCGCGCCGACGCCCTGCGCCTGCAACAGATCATGTGGAACCTCCTCGCCAACGCGATCAAGTTCACGCCGCGCCACGGACGGGTCGTCGTCCGGGTCGATCGGGAGCCGGAGCGCTACCTCGTCTCCGTCGAGGACGACGGAGTGGGTATCCCGGAAGGCGACCTGCCGCACATCTTCGAGCGGTTCCGCCAGGTCGACGGGTCACCGACGCGGCGGCACCCTGGCATGGGCATCGGCCTCTCGCTCGCCCGCAATCTGGTCGAGCTGCACGGCGGGACCATCTGGGCGGAGAGCGTCGTCGGCCACGGGAGCCGTTTCACCTTTTCGCTGCCGATCACAGCGGCCGACCGGCGCACGTCCGTAGGCGTGGTGGCGGCACGTGCCGGGATGGAGCGGGATGCCGAGGACGACGAGAGCGGCGACGGGGATACGGAGGTCGAGAGCCGCGGCGGAATCGGCTGAGGAAGTTCTAGCCGGCTGCGGCCGGCAGGCCGGTCCCTTTCAGGAGGTCCTTGACCACCCTCGCCGTCTCTTCCTTCCCGGGCACGCAGAGGTTCGGGTCCTTCTCGGTCCCCGCGGCGATCGCCGCCGCGTATCCCTCGCAGTCGTAGCCGCAGGCGGTGCAGTCGGTCTGCGCCATGGCGGCGTATAGCTTCGTCTTCAGGTCGCCGTCCTTCGCCATCTCCATCCGCTTGGGAAGAGGAATCGTCTCGTCGTGGAACGCAGGGGCTTCCTTCTTGACCTTGGGAGCGGCCGTGACGTCCTCTTCGGGCCGGCCGGAGTCGATCCACTGCCCGTAGGAGAGGCAGGTCGGGCACACGAACGTGTAGTCCCACCCGACCGGAAGGAACTTCGCCGGCGTGCGGTATACGACCAGCGGGGTGAACTCCTGCGGGCAGGAAGGCGCCTCCCGCTCCTGCGCGTCGAGGGCCATCGTCTTCAGGTGCGGCCGCGAGAACTCGATCTGCTTCGGCTTCTGGTCGAAGCGGTACATGTCGCCCTTCGGGCAGACCATGACGACCTGAGGCTTGTAAACCCGCTCGACGAAGAACGAGCGCATGGGAATCTCGTGCTTCGGGCAGGGCGACGGCGCGTCCTTCCAGAAGGCGGACACGAGCTTCGATTTCTCGACGAGCGAAAGCGCCATGGGCGTGGATTATAGCCAGCCTGTCATCCTGAGCGAAGCGAAGGACCTGCCCTTTTTATCGAGCTAACTCCGTCAGGTCCTCACGAACGGATTCGCCTTCTTCTCCTCCCCGATCGTGGTGTCCGGCCCGTGGCCGCAGACGACGCGCAGGCTCGCCGGAAGCGTGAAGAGCTTTTCGCGGATGGACTCGAGGATCTGCTCGGTATCGCCGCCCCAGAGGTCGGTGCGGCCGATCGAGCGGCGGAAGAGCGTGTCCCCGGAAAAGAGAATCGGGCTCGCGTCCTCTCCGGCGTCGAGGAGGAAGCTCGTCGATCCGGGAGTGTGCCCGGGGGTATGGAGCGCGGTGACCGCGAAGCGACCGAACCCGATGCGCTCGCGGTCGCGCAGCGGTTCGTCCGGCGGCGGCGCCGGGTCGGCGCGCATCCCGAATAGCGCGGCCTGCTCCGCGAGGGCATCGTAGAGCGGCCGGTCGGCGGAGTGGATGCGAATCGGAGCGCCCGTTGCCGCGGCCACCGATCCGGCGGCGCCGATGTGGTCGAAGTGGCCGTGGGTATGGAGAAGCGCGGCCACCCGCAGCCCGGCGGACTCGACGGCCTTCGCGATCCGCGGCCCCTCGTCGCCCGGATCGATGATGACCGCTTCGCGCGTCTGCGGGTCCGAGAGGATCGAGCAGTTGCACTGCAGAGGGCCGACGGGAAGGATCTGGAGCGACGGCCCGGCGGTCTGCGTACTCATGGATGCACCGCGACGACCGTGTCCACGTCGTGGCGCTCCTTGCGTTCGGGACTCGCCCAGACGGTTTCGGGCGAGGAGAGGTTCAGCTGGACCGCCCACTCGTCGTTATCCGGCCGCCGGTACTCCGAGGCGAAGAGCTTGCGGCGGCTGCGCGGGGTGAAGATCTCCCAGCGGATCCATCCGAAGTCGGCCGTCTCGTGGTGGAGGTAGAAGGCGGGGATCTTCTCGCCGGCCTCGATCGGCGCCGCGCGGACGGTCGTCGTCCGGAAGCCGTTCGCGGCGAGCCGCTCTTCCATCTCGGCGCGGACGAGCCGCCCTTGGTGACGCAGCGAGTGCCGGCCGCGCGCGACGCCGCGGCCGAGGATCAGGTCGTCGAGAGCGGAAGCGAGCTCTTTTTCCACCCGGCGATCTTAGCGCCGGGGAGGAGGAAGAGAGACAAGCGCCTCCTCCCTGAGCGACGGTTCGAGGTCCGCGAGCATCGCATCCTCCGCGGATGGAAAGCTCCGCTCGGGAAGCTGCATTGCCCAGAGCCGCAGCGGTGCGCTCCGTGGCTCGCCGGCGAGCACGAGCCACGCTCGTTCGCCCGGCGGCCACGAGTACGAGAGACGGCTCGGGTCTCCTTCGAGGTTGGGAATCTGACGACCCGTCCGTCCCCCGTCGAAGAGCCAGTTCGGACCCACGACATAGAAGGCGACGCAGAGCTGCGTGTACTGATTTTCCGTGAAGACGCGCTCCCCGGGCGGCCTGCGGCGGAGGTAGGCCGCGAGCGGACGCCAGTCCGCGCGTCCGGACGAGAAATACCTCGCGAGCGATCGACCGTCGACGAGCAGGATCGCGGCGACGGCGAGGGCCGCGGGCGCACGGCCCCGGGCGGGCCCCCGAATAGCGGCGAGGGCCACGGCGGCGAGCGGGGCCAGGGCCAGTCCGGCCGGCAGGAACCGGCGGACGAAGTCGTAGTGCGGGTGAAGCTGGCCGACGAGCTCAATCGCGAGGAAGCCTCCCAGAGACCAGGCCGCGAGGAATCGGGTACCGGGCCGCCGTATCGCGATCATGAGCCCGGCGAGGATCAGGACGAGATATAGCGCGCCGGCGATGCCGAGAGGCTGATCGCCCTCCGTCGCGAACAGGAAGAAGGACACCGTACGGTCCGCGCGCGCGAGAGTCAGCGGGGCCGCCGCCGCCATCGGAGGGCGCCTTCCGGCCTCGACGACCACCGGCCACCAGGGCAGGTAGGCGAGAAAGAGAGTCCCGGCGAAGGCCGGACTCCAGAGGAGAAAGCGCCGCGCGTGACGCCGGCGGCCCGGCTCGGAGGAAAACGAGTCTTCCATAACCATCGCGCCCGCTGCGATCGCCAGGACGAGAGCGGCGAAGTAGAGCGTGTAGGCCGTCGCCAGCGTCGCGGCGAACAGCAGGGCGAGCCGGATTGCGGACGGGCGCTCCAGAAAGCAGTCGAAAAGGAGGAGGGCCGCTGCCAGGAGGAAGAGCGACATCGAGTAGGGCCGGAACTCCTGCGAGTAGCGGACGTGAAACGGCGCCGCCGCGAGCAGGATCGCGGAGACGATACCGGCGGTGCGTCCCGCGCGCCGGCCCACCAGAAGGGCGAGGGCGGGAACGGTCAGCGTTCCCCAGAGAACGTCCGGGACTTTGCGGACCCAGTCCGCGGGATGAACGGACTCGATCAGCCGCGCGAGCAGGTAGTCGAGCGGCGGGTGCACGGCGTCGAACCGGAGTGACTTCCAGAAGAAATCCCACGAACCCTGGATCCAGTAACCCTGGATGATCTCGTCCAGGCCGTAGGAGAAGTGGTCGAGACGGAAAAGACGGACGGCGGCAGCGATGATCGTGACTGCCGCCAGCGTGACCCGATCCCGGGAAGCGAGATCGGCTTTCATCGTCCGGCGAGGGCCGTGTCCCGCCGGGAGGGATCCAGGCGGTAGACCCGTGCACCGTCTGCGGTCGGGAAGGGAATCTCCTCGAATTGTCTCGCCCAGGCGCGGAGCTCCTGTCTTTGTGGATTCCCCTCGACGACGAGCCAGGCGGTTTTGCCGGCGGGCCACGAGTACGTCAAGCGCACGATCTCTCCGTCGAGATTGGAAACCGGTCTGCCGTGCCGGCCGCCGTCGGCGAGCCACTCGGGTCCGATCACGTAGAAAGCCGTACAGATCTGAGACCACTGGTTCTCCGCGAAGATCTGCTCCTCCGCAGGTCGAGCCTTGAGAAAAGCGCCGAGCGGCCGCCAGTCCTGCCGGCCAGTTCGAAAGTAGGTCCGCAGAGCAGCCGTCTGCAGCAAGAGAACGCCCGCCAGGAGGGCCACGGCGAGGATTTTCCCCGTCTTGGTGCTCATGAGCCCTGAGACAGGCAGCGCCGCGAGGCCGACCAACGCGATCGCGGCCGGTAAGTACCGCCGCGCCGCGTCCCAGTCAGGGTGCAATCGGTAGAGCCCTTCTACGGCCGCGAGACCGCCGATTCCCCAGGCGACGAGGAATCTCGATCCGGGGCGGCGGATCGCCATGACGGTTCCTGCCGCCGCCAGGGCCAGGAACGCGAGGTCTGCCCGTTCCGGCTGCACCCCCTCGGATGATTCAAACGCGAAGAATCCCAGGATCCGGCCGGCTCGCTCCAGCGTCAGCGGCGCTGCGGGAACCGGTGGGGGTCGCCTGGCCGCCCGGAGAACGACGGGTAACCACGGCGAATACGCGGCAAGCAGTGCGATGCAGAACACGGGCGTAGCCAGCAGGAACCGGCGCGCCGAACGACGGCGTTCGGGATTTTGCGAAAACGCGTCGTCGGCGATCATCCCCGCGGCGGCAACGAACAAGACCCAAGCGGCCAGATAAAGGGTGTAAAGCGTCCCCAGGCATCCCAGATAGAGAA
>DASQJK010000309.1:0-3305 GCA_035631095.1 Thermoanaerobaculia bacterium | reverse complement strand
ATGGGCGATTTGAACGGAGACGGGCTGGATGACATCGTGTTCCCGGACCGCGTCGCGAAAAAGCTACGTATCTTCTTCCAAACAAAGGATGGCAAGTTCGAGGAGAGCCCCGAGACGGCGGAACCCCTCCTCGACTCCGTGGCGGTCGACGTCCGCCTTGCCGACATCGACGGCGACGGCCGGCTGGACATGGTCCTGGCGAAGTCGGTCTTTTCGAACTACGCCAAGGACCCGGGGGGAGTCGAAGTCCTCTTGAACCAGGGGTCGAGATAGGGCGGCCCCCCCCGTTTCGGGGCTTCATGCTGAAAGAGCATATTTTTTCGAAAAGTCCTTGACTTCGATCGGAGTATCCCCGATCATCTGCGACGAAGCCCGCACAGCGGGAATAAACACGAGGGTGAAAGTCCAAGACTTCGGATATCGAAGGAACGAAAAGTATCGGAGGTGATGGAATCGCGTTGACTGTGGGTCCCAGTTTCCCGGTTTTCATTTCGGAAAAAATTTACTGAAGTTTTGAAAGAGGAGATCTCAATGAAAAAGGTCTTGACTATGCTGGTGGCGGTTGCCGCGCTGGCCGCGTTTGCGGGCCCGGCGTCGGCCATCACCTGCACGATCGACCACAAGCCGGCGGCGACGCTGCTGGTTCCCTACTTCCAGGTCGCGGTCAGCGCGGCGACGGCGACGGCGCCCCGTGTGATCGGCACCGCCACCGGCACGGACTTCGCCGACACCTTCATGACGGTCCTCAACGCGTCGGCCGAGCCCGAGCTCGCGCACGTCACGGTGTGGAACCGCCGGTCGGTCCCCGTGCTCGACTTCAACATCGCGCTCACGGGCTTCGACACGATCTCGTGGTCGATGGCGCAGGTGCTCTCGGGCAACCTGCCCAACAACCCGGCCGCGGAAGACCTCGCCGGCGGCAACGCCTGCAAGGACACGTCGGGCCCCGGCCACTTCGTGAAGTTCACGGGTTCGGCCTCGGGCAACGACTCGTCGGCTTCGACCGTGTACACCAACCCGGTCTTCACCGGCTTCGCCTTCCAGCTCGCGGCCGAGCTCGACGGAACGGATGACTGCGCCGTGGGCGGAGAGACCTCTCTCGCCGCCGATCCCGACGTGCTCTCCGGCTACGTCACGATCGACATGGTGAACTACTGCTCGTTCGCCAACCCGAACGATCCGAACTACTACGAAGCCAACACGATCGGCTTCGAAAACGCCCTGTGGGGCGACTACATCTTCCAGAGCGGCGCGGGCGTGCCGACCTATGGCCAGCCGATGATCGCTCTCGAGGCGGACGTGGACGAAGTCCCGCCCTTCTCGCGGATCCTGACGCCGGCCACCAACAGCGGTTCTTCCAAGAACATCTACTTCCCTCTTCCCTCGCCCCCGGTCGCCGGCACCGTGACCACGGGATTCCAGGGTGACCTGAACGGCTACCGCCTCGGCACCGGCGACGACGTGCTCCGCACGTTCTACGCCCGTTACTGGGAAGTCATCTCGGGTCCGCACGTCTCGACGATCAGCTCGATCTCCGACACGGGCACCGAGTCGACCGATGCGACCAACTACTTCTCCACGATCGGCCTCAACCATCCCCCGGTCGGCGACATGCGTGAGCCCCTCGGCATCGCGTACGGCGCCCGGTACTTCGACGACGCCAGCGGCCTCACGAGCTTCCTGCGCGCGTGGCGCGCCTCGGCGGGCGACCTCACCGACCTGACCGGCGACGACTGCACGGCGGTCGAGCCGAACGTCCTGACGGTGATCTGGGACGAAGACGAAGTCCCGGCCCAGCAGACGGGCTGCACGGTTTCTCCTTGCCCCCCCGGCCAGCACTTCAACTTCCCCTACGAGACTCAGCGTGAGGGAATCGAAGAGTTCGCCGGCGTCCAGGGCCACAACGGCTGGGTGTACGTGGACTTCGCGGATCCCTCTTCGGATAGCGCGGTCACGGACCTCGACCAGGCGTGGCTCGGCTACGACCTGCAGGGCGCGGGTGCCTTCGCCAACGCCGGCATCGACGGCGTCAGCTTCGACACCACGAACTGCAACCCGGCCGGTCTCGATTCCATCGGCGTGATTCCGGGAGTGCCGGTTCCCGCCAACGCGGACGGCTTCACGGGATCCAGCAGCTTCTGATTGGGTTTAACTCGGGCGGGGAGCGCAAAGCTCCCCGCCTTCCTTCTTCTTATCGTCCGACCCACCTGCTTGGGGAAAGGAAATCCATGATGGAACGAGGGATTTTTGACGGCCAATTCAGCGAGGCCGAAGGGGCGCCCGCTCGATTGCGGCAGAAATCTTCCGTGTGGTTCGCACGTGGGGCGGCACGGTACGCGGTGGCGGCTCTCGTGGCATTTTCCGTGGCGCTGGGACCTGCCCGTCGCGTCGAGGGCGCCAGTTGCCCCACCAACGCGGTCGAGATCGGCGCACCGCAGCAGTACGTCTTTCAGACGTCCGTTCAATCGAACATCGTCCTGATTACCTACATCACCATGGGGCGACGCTCCCCTTCGCTCTATACCGCGACCAAGTACGGCTCGATCGGGATGTATCTCGGGTCGAACCCCTCGGATCCGACGCCCACCATCGACAACGTCAGCTTTCGAACCAACCCGAAGGGCCCCGTCGGCGGGGGAACCGGGAAGGACTGCTGGCCCGGACCGTCGAGCCTCGCCGTCGCCGATGACGCGACGGGAGCCGGACGGATCGGAATGGGTTGGACGGGCGGCTGCGGCTCTCCCGCGCAGGCGCTGATCACGAACGCCCCCGGCGGACAGAGCACGTTCGGCCAGCAGCTCGATCCCAACGGCAACGGTACGGCCGTTTACGGCGGCACCGTCGCCACGGCCCTGACCTCTTCCGGGAAATACGCGGCGTATTTCGCCGACTCCAAGGGCGCGTACGTGGTCGACGTCTCGAATCCCACCGGAAACGCGACGTCGACGCCGATCGGGCCGCTCCAGACGATCCCGGCCTGGGCCGGCGCCAACTACCTCTTTTCCGTCGGCAATTCCTCGTCGGACCAGTACGTCGCGGCGGTTTTCTTCGGGACGAAGACGGTCAAGCTCGCCTCGGTCGGAAGCGACGGCCGCCTGACGGTTCTTTCGACGTCCGCCGCGCTTTCGAGCAGCAGCGCGACGGGATCCAACGAGCAGAAAACCGCGATCTATTCGACGGGGAACGGCTACGAGCTGTTCGTCGCCGTTTCCAACGGGATCGACGTCTTCTCGCTCCAGAACGGCCAGCTTTCCCGGCTCGGGACGGTCGCTAACGCCAGCTCCACCGACAAGTACGCCTTGATC
>DASQJK010000308.1:0-6213 GCA_035631095.1 Thermoanaerobaculia bacterium | reverse complement strand
AACATATGCCCGGATGTTGCCGAGCGATTCGAGTCTCTTTCCTTCTCATTCTGAGCGAAGCTCTTTCCTTGTCATCCTGAGCGAAGCGAAGGATCTGCCCTGTTTCTGGGAGGGCCTGTGTGGCCCGCGTCGAGGAGGAGGGCAGATCCTTCGACGCTGCGCTCCTCAGGATGACAAAGGGGCCGGCTCCTCAGGATGACGAGCGTGGGCCGCTCCTACATCCTCGCCGGCTCCGGAATCCCCAGCAGTTCCAATGCCCGCGCCATCTCGCGCTGGAAGATCTTCGCGGCGGCGATCCGGCGGTTGCGCGTCGGCTCGTCCGGCTCCTGCAGGATGGGGTTGCGGTGATAGAACTGATTGAAAGACTGCGCGAGCGCAAATGCGTGGCGCGCGAGGGTGGAGGGCTCGAACGTTTCGACCGACCGCGCCGCCATCTCCGGGAGCGAGGCGGCGTCGAGCAGGAGCGCCCACACGTCGTCCTCCCAGTCTCCCGAAGGGGCGCCCCCGGAGACTCCCTTGTCCGCCAGCTTGCGGAAGATCTTGCCGGCCCGAACGAGGGAATACTGCAGGTACGGCCCCGTGTCCCCCTCGAAATTCAGCGCCTCGTCGAAATCGAACGCGATGACTTTGTTGCGCCCGAACTTCAGCAGAAAGTATCGGAGGGCCCCGACGGCGATCGCCCTTGCGTCCGTCTCGCCCGACTCGTCCCCTTCCTCTGCCGACCGCCGCTTGGCGACTTCCGCCCGGGACCTCTCGAGCAGGAGCTCAACGAGGTCATCCGCCTTGACACCGAGCCCCTTGCGGCCCGACATCTCGACATACGGCTTCTGCTCGTCTTCCGCCGACAGCCGGTACTCCTCGCCAAAGCGCTCGGCGAGCTCCCTGGCCGCGCGCGGCGAGAGCGCGACGATCTCGTACGAGAAGTGCTCGCTGCGGTCCGCCTCGTTGCGGAACCCGAGGACGCGCAGCCCCTCCTTGACCACCTTCTGCGGATAGGACTGGCGGACGTCGATGACGTTCACGACCCGCGACGCCCTTCCGAACCGCGGCGCGTCCGGATCGCCCCCGGAAGACGCCGTGCGCCACAGAGGATGCGACCGCACCTCCGGCGGGACCTCCGCCTCCGTCACCGTGCCGGACGTCCAGGACGGACGGAAGGGAAGGTAGTCGAAGTCGATGCCCAGCACCCCGAATTTCCAGAGCTGGTAGGCGATGTCTTTCGCCGTGTAGGTGACGGTCCCGTTCGAGCGAACGAGGATTTTGTCGGGCTCCTCGAGGCCGGCGAATCCCTCCGTGTCGGCGAGCCGCAGGACCCAGCACCCGGCGTGCTTGCCCTCCGTCTCGAGAAACAGGCTGCCCGACCCCTTCAGCTTCTCGAAGGCGCGTCCCCAGAAGTTCTTCCTGAGGATGTCGCTTTCCCGCGGCAGGAGGTCGTACGCGATCCCGATCCGTCCCATCGTCGCGAGGTGAGCCGAGGAGACCGCTTCGGCGACGGCCGCCGCGATCCGGGAGACCTCGTTGTTTCCCTCCTCGATCGCGTGGAGCACTTCCGCGCGCCAGGCCTTCGTTTCTGGCGCCGACTCGTACGTCCGCCCGATCTCCGCGTAAAGGTCCCAGCAGAGATACGCGAATCCTTTCGCGTTCGAGCGGCCGTCGGGCAGCGGCGCGCCGGCGATCGTCGCGCGCGCCTGCGCCTCCGTGCGGACGTTGCCGAGGTGCAGCAGCGCTGCGACGACGTCGGCGACCTGCACTCCCGTGTCGTCGAGGTAGTTCTGCACCTCGACCTCGCCGCCCACGAACCGCAGTGTGCGAACGTACACGTCCCCCAGGACGGCGTTGCGCAGATGTCCGATGTGCGCCGCCTTGTTCGGGTTGATGTTGGTGTGCTCGACCACGGTCTTGCCTTCGCGGCGGTCCGCGCGCGCCGGCTCGCCGGCCATCGCCGCGGCGAAGCGCGCGCGGTCGAGTGACGCGTTGACGTATCCGCCTCCCTCGACCCGGAGCGCCGCGATCCCCTCCGGCTTGTTCACGGCGGCCGTGATCTCCGCGGCGATGACGCGCGGAGCCTTCCGAAGCGACTTCGCGAGGTCGAACGCGACGGGCGATGCGAGGTCCCCGAGCGACACCCGCGGAGGACGCTCGAGCACGATGCGCTCGAGCGAGACGCCATACAGCCGGGACACCGCGTCGGCGATCGCGCGAGACAGCGCCTCGCGCAGGGAGTCGAGCGTGAGTTGAGGCATGAAGGCGGAAAGTATACGAAACGAAAACACGAAGACCGGATCGGGCGTCTCGTCGGTAATATGGGATCGTGAGCGAAGCCGTAGTCCGCTCCATTTCGGTCGACGCCAGCGCGGCGGATGCGTTCGACGCGTTTACGCGCGTCTCGGACCTCCTGTCCTGGTGGTGCGAAGGCGCCCTCGTCGGGCTGAGGCCGGGCGGGAACTGGGCGATCGGCTTCACCGACCAGCGGGGCAGGACGGAAGCGACGGTCCTCGGAAAGATCGCCGAGCTCGAGATCGGCCGGAAGCTGGTCGTGCGCGACATCTCCTACGAACCGAGCCTCGGCGAGCCGCTCGCGGGGCTCGCCATGACGCTGACCTTCGCGGAGCGCCACCCGGGCTGCCTCGTGACCGTGGAGTTCGACGTCCCGGACGCGGGCCCGGACTACGACCGATACCGGGGCGACGTGGGATCGGGATGGGAATCCTCGCTGCAGGACTTGAAGGCGTACCTCGAAGGACCGAAGAAGCGCCGGATCCTCATCGAAGCCGGCCTTCCGGAAAACTAGCGGGGCGCGTCCGATCACCGGATCTGCCGTCGATCGACGGACGTAGAATCCTCCTCGTGCCTTCCCCCTCGCCGGTTCCTCCGTGCTCCTCCTGCGGCGGCACCGGCTGGATCCTCCAGACCGTCGAAGGCCGCAAGGTCGCCCGCTCCTGCTCCTGCCGCGAGGGCGTGCTCCAGTCGGAGCGGCTTGCCGCCGCCGAGATCCCGGAGCGCTACCGCAGCTGCAACTTCGACAACTTCTCCGACACGAATGCGTCGCTCATGAAGGCGAAGAACCTCGCCCGCGAGTTCGTGGACACCTACCCGGCCGTCGACGCGGGACTCCTCCTGCTGGGCCCTTCCGGCAGGGGAAAAACGCATCTTGCGTGCGCGATCCTCTCGGAGCTCGTCGCGAAGAAGGGAGTCACGGGGATCTACGGCGATTTCTCCGACCTCCTGATGAAGATCCAGACGAGCTTCCGCCCCGATGCGGACCTCTCCAAGGAGTCGATCCTCCAGCCGTACGCCGAAGCGGAAGTGCTCGTCTTAGACGAGCTCGGCGCCTCGAAGCCGCATCCCTGGGTGCTCGACGTGCTCTACAACCTGCTCAACACGCGTTACAACCGGAAGCGGATCACGATCGTCACTTCGAACTTCGAGGATGAGCCGGACAAGGATTCGGGCGAACGAGACCGCCTCGAGGATCGCGTGGGCAGCCGCATCCGGAGCCGGTTGTTCGAGATGTGCCTGATGGTGACGATGCGCGGCGACGACTTCCGCCGGACGGTCGTGCAGGGCCAGATCCGCTCCCGGTTTTGAGGCGCGCCACTCCCGCTCTCCGCCTTGTCCCGGTCCCGCTCCGGGCCTCCGCTCTCGCAGCCCTCGTCGCGGCTCTCGTCGTGGGTCTGTCCTGCGCGCGGGGCGGGCCCACTCCGAAAAACGCCGCAGAGTCCCAGCCCGCGCCGGCGCCATCCAGGCCCGCGGCCGGGCAGGCGGCTCCCCGCCCCTCGGGCACGCTGCCGGTGCCGGCCGAACCCGCGGCTTCCGGCGTTCTCTTCCGAGTCGGGTTGAAGAGCGACCTGACGGAGCTCTCGTTCGGCCCCCCGGGGCGGCGGTGGATCGTGTCCTCCGGCGGCCGTGCGGAGCTCCTTCGAGGCACCCTGAAGATCAAGCCGGAAGGGAGGCGCTCCGTCTCTTTCCAGGTTCAGGCCGGCGCCTATTCGCAGGAGGCCCCGGCGCGCGAGCTCGTCGACCGGCTCGCCGCGCAGTTTGCGACCCCGGGGTCCGTCGCCTTCTCCGCGGACCGCGGCGTGTATCGGGCGCTCCTCGGCGCCTTTCCCGACCGCGCCGCCGCCGACGCGTTCGCGGAACGGCTGCGCGCGGCGGGGCAGGAGGCCTTCGCCGTAGAGGGAAGCTCGGTCGGAGAGTCCGACGGAGCCGCCATCTCTCTTTCCGGCGAAGACGGAGCTTCCCGGCGCCTCCCCTCACCCATCCGGATCTCTGCGGACCCCGCCGACGGCCCCGTATTGTGGGACGGCAAGCCTTACCGGGGCAGCGTCTCGATCCTCGTCAACGCGCGCGGCACGTTGAACGTGGTCAACCGGATCGACATGGAGGAGTACCTCTATGGCGTCGTGCCGGCCGAGATGGGACCGAAGAGGTACGACGAACTCGAATCCCTCAAGGCCCAGGCGGTCGCGGCGCGGACGTATGCGTTCGCGCACCGCGGCCAGTTCGAAGCGGAGGGCTACGACCTCTGCGCGACGCCGAAGTGCCAGGTTTACGCCGGGCTCTCCGCCGAGGACCCGCTCTCGACCGCGGCGGTCGACGCCACCCGCGGGCTCGCGCTCGGATACGACGGCCGCTTCGCGGACGCTCTCTTCATCTCCACCTGCGGCGGGCGGACGGAGAACGTCGAGAACGTCTTCGGCGAAACGCCGGTGCCGTACCTCGTCGGCGTCGAGTGCGGAGAGCTGGCCACGACCTCGCTCGCCGGCGCGGCGCTCGACCGCCACGCCGCGCCGCGCGAGAGGACGGGTCTCGAATGGCGCGGCTATGCGCTCGAGCGGCACTTCGGAAAACGGCGCCCGACGCGCACCGATGTTCTCTCTCTCGCGCAGAGCTGGGCGGGGGTCCCGCGAGCCGGCGCTCCGCCGGCGAGCCTCGCGGCCTCGGCGGTCTATCCCTCCCTCATCGCGTCCTTCGGGCTCGGCGACGCGCGCGGCGTCCATCTCGAGTCGCGGGAAGCCGACTACTACCAGGAGGCGCCCCCCTTGCCCGGAAGGCTCGCGAGTCCTGCGCGGGAGGCCTGGGAGTTCCTCTTCCGGTTCCGATTCGGAGCCGGCGAGCCTCTCCCTTCGCCGGATCGGGTTCTCACGGAAGAGGAGTACAGCGGCCTCCTGCTCTCCGCCGCCTTGCGCACGGCAGCTGTTTCGGAAGGCTCCGGGCGTTTCCTCTCCCGGGACGGCTCGAACGTGTGGGTCAAGACCGCGGAAGGCCGGGTCGGGCTCCCCGTCGATCCGGAGTTGCCTCTCGCGAGGCGCGCGGGAGACCGATACCTGCCGGCCGCATCTCTGACGCTGCGTGCGGGCGATCACCTGCGGTGGTGGAAGCGCGGGACGTCGGTTCTCGCGCTCTGGGTCGAGACGGACGCGGCGGGCCCGACCTTCGAGCGCGACTCCGCCTGGACGGAGTGGGTCCGACGCGTGCCCGCGCGGGAGCTCGCGCGCCGCATGGCAGGCCGCGTCGCTGGAACCGAGGTCCGCGAGATCACCGTCACGAAGCGAAGCGCCTCCGGCCGGGCGATCGAGATGCGAGTCGTGACGGACGCGGCACAGATCGTCCTGAAACGTTTCGACCTCCGGCAGGCGGTCGAGATGCCGGACATGCTCTTCACCGTCGAGAAGGTCCGCGGTCCGCAGGGCGACGCCGAGTTCCTCTTTCTCGGCCGAGGCTGGGGCCACGGCGTGGGCCTCTGCCAGAACGGAGCGTGGGGGATGGCGATCGCCGGCGCGACCTACGATCGGATCCTGGCGCACTACTACACCGGCATCCAGATCGTGCAGGCGTCGACGCTCTCCGCCGGTCCGCCCTCGACGCGCTGAGAGGGTCAGGGGATCGGCGCGGATACTCTCCTGCTGCCGACCCCCGACCCGCGACCCCCGACTACCGACCACCGACTACTAACCCCGCGTCAGAACGTGACCGGGCACCCCGCGAAGGCGGCCGTGTCCTGGACCGGCACGAACGGCGTGTTCAACGGGTTCGTGTACGTCTTTACTTCTCCGGTCTGCATGTCCGTGACTGTCAGCGTGACCTCGACGTTGGTCATTCCGCCCGCGAACACCCAGAAGCGGTTGTTGAACGCGCACCCGCGGACCACCTTGACGAACACTTCGACGTTGTCCGGGCTGAAAAACCAGAAATGCGCCGTCGTGTCGGTCA
>DASQJK010000307.1:0-3655 GCA_035631095.1 Thermoanaerobaculia bacterium | reverse complement strand
CCGGATGGCCACGAGCGTGCGCCCGAACGAGGAGTTCACGGTCCTCGAGACGACCACGACGGTCAGCGCGGCGAAGGCGTAGATCCAGAAGAAGTTCGCGAGCTTGGGGATCCCGGAGTAACCACGCGCGCCGCCGACGGCGTCGATGTTGAGGATGAACACACGGATGATCTCACCGAACCCGAGGGTCACGATCGCGAGATAGTCGCCGCGCAGGCGCAGCGACGGCACGCCGACGAGAAACCCCGCGATGGCCGCCAGCAGCGCGCCGACCGCGAGCGCGATCAGCAGCAGGGCGCCGTCGCGGGCGAAGTCGGGAAGAAAGGCGAGGCCTGCGCGGATCCGGCCTCCGAGCGCGACCGTGACGTACGCGGACGCATAGCCGCCGATCGCCATGAACCCCGCGTGGCCGATCGAGAACTGTCCCGTGAATCCGTTGATGAGGTTCAGGCTGACCGCCAGGATGATGTTGATGCCGGCCAGGCAGACGACCTGCAGGATGTACGGCGGCATCGAAACGCCCGGTATGAGCGAACCGGTGAAGATCCCGTTCAAGGCCCACAGGACCGCGAGCACGCCGACGCCGATCAGAAGACGCTTCAAACCTTCTCCCGCTCGACGCGGCCGAGGATGCCCTGCGGCCGCAGGATGAGGACGAGGATCAGGATTCCGAAGGCGATCGCGTCGCGGTAAGTCGAAGAGAGATAGCCGACCACCAGCACCTCGGACGTGCCGATCACGAGACCTCCCAGCACGGCGCCGGGGACGTTGCCGATGCCGCCCAGGACCGCGGCGACGAAGGCCTTCAGGCCGTACAGGATCCCCATCAGAGGATCGATCTTGGGGATCTGCATGCCGATCAGGACCCCGCCGGCGGCGGCGAGCGCGGAGCCGAGCGCGAACGTCGTGGCGATGATCCGGTCCGTCGAGATCCCCATGAGCTTCGCGGCGTCCAGGTTGAACGACACCGCGCGCATAGCTTTTCCGGTGCGGGTCTTCTGGATGAAGAAGCGCAACAGGACCATTAGCAGGAACGACACCCCGATGACCGTGAGCTGCTCGCTCGTCACGTGAACGCCCGCAATGTTGAAGTCCTTGTGAGGGGCGAGCGACGGGAAGAACTTCGGGTCCGGCCCGAAGACGAGTTGCGCGGCGTTCTCGATGAAGAGCGAGACGCCGATCGCGGTGATCAGGAGCGTCAGCCGCGAGGCGCGCCGCACCGGCCGGTAAGCCAGCCGCTCGATGATCAGGCCGAAGATCGCGCAGGCGATCATCGCGCCGAGCATCACGAGGATCGCGTTGGCGAGCGAAGGCTCCTTGCCCTGCAGCTTGCGGGAGAGAAAGTAGCCGACGTATGCGCCCAGCATGTACACGTCGCCGTGGGCGAAGTTGATGAGCCGAAGGACGCCGTACACCATCGTGTAGCCGAGGGCGATCAGCGCGTAGATCGAGCCGAGCGACAGCCCGTTGACGAGTTGCTGCAGAAACGTGGTCATGAGAGACGCTCGGACGGCCCTCCCGCCGGGGAGTGAAATCGGGACGTGTCAGCCGCCGGCGACCGGAGCGGAAGCCGGCTCGTCACGACCACTCCCGAAATCAGAGCTTGACCGCTTCCGGCGGAATGGTCTCCACGAGAACGTACTTGCCGTTCTCGACTTTCAGGACCACGGCCGGCTTGACCGCATTCCGATCCGGGCCGATGGTGATCTTGCCCGTGACGCCCTGGTAGTCCTTCGTGGCGGCGATCGCGTCGCGGACCTTCGCGGTGTCCGTCGAGGACCCGGCGCGGGTCATCGCGTCGGCGAGGATCTTCGCGGCGTCGTAAGCGAGCGCGGCGAGCGCGTCGGGCAGCTGGTTGTTGTAGCGCTTCTTGTAGTCGGTGACGAACTTCTGCACGATGGGCGACGGGTCATCGGTGGAGTAGTGATCCGAGAAATAGCAGCCGTTCAGAGCGGTGCCGCCGATCTCCCACAGCTTCGGCGAGTCCCAGCCGTCGCCGCCGAGAAGCGGCGCGTTCAAGCCGAGCTCCTTCGCCTGATGGGCAATGGTGCCGACCTCGGTGTAATACCCCGGGACGTAGATCGCGTCCGGGTTGGTGGACTTGATCTGGGTGAGCTGCGCGTGGAAATCGGAGTCCCCCTGCGAGAAGGACTGCTCGGCGACGATCTGGCCACCGCGGCTCTTGAACTGGTCCCGGAAGACTCCCTGCAGCCCGACGGAGTAGTCGTTGCGGATGTCGACCAGGATCGCGACCCGCTTGGCCTTGAGCGTGTCCCAGGCGAACTTCGCCATGACCGCGCCCTGGAAGTTGTCCATGAAGCAGACGCGGAAGATGTAGTCGCCGATCTGGGTCACCCGCGGGTTCGTCGAAGAGGGCGTGATCATCGGAATCTTGTTCGCCTGGCAGATCGGAGCCGCCGCGAGCGAATAAGACGAGGCGACGTGGCCCAGCATCGAGGTGACGTGCCCCTGGTTGATGAGCTTCGTGACGATCGTGCCGACTTCTTCGGGCTTCGACTGGTCGTCCTCGACCATCAGCCGTATCTTCTTTCCGAGGATGCCGCCGCCGGCGTTGATCTCGTCGAACGCCTGCTGGGAACCGTCCCGGGTCGAGATCCCGAAGGTGGCGATCCCGCCGGTCAGCGAGCCGTACTCGCCGACGAGGATCTCGTTGCCGGTGCTCGCCTTTCCGCAGGCGAGGACCACGGCGAAGACGGCGCCGGCCGCGAGGCCCCAGAGCAAGCGCAACCTCATAGGCGATGCCTCCTCGAATGAGATCCGAAAGACGGCGTATTCTTTCGCAGAGCGCCGAACAAAGTCAAAACATCAATTCTCTCAATCAGTTCGGTTAAAATGCGCCCGCCCGGGGGGCGACTATCAACGAAGCGAACTCGACCATCGAAAATCCGACCACAGAGCTCCCGGACCGGCCGGCCCCGCCGCGCATCCGCCCCCGCAGCGAGCACCCGATCTCGCGCAAGCAGATCGACCCGGACGCGCTGAAGGTCCTCTACCGCCTGTCGGCGGCCGGCTACAAGGCGTACCTGGTCGGCGGGAGCGTCCGGGACCTGCTGCTCGGCCGGACGCCGAAGGACTTCGACATCGGTACGGACGCGCACCCCCAGGCCATCCGGAGGCTCTTCCGAAACTGCCGGTTGATCGGACGGCGCTTCCGGCTCGCCCACATCCTCTTCGCCAACGGCAAGGTCGTCGAAGTAGCCACGTTCCGAAGGCGCCCCGATCCCGTCGACCCGAATGCGCCCGAGATCCTGATGACGTCCGACAACACCTTCGGCACGGCCCGCGAGGACGCGCTCCGCCGGGATTTCACGATCAACGGCCTCTTCTACGACATCGCCGACTTTTCCGTGATCGACTACGTCGGCGGCCTCGAGGACCTCGAGGCCGGGCTCGTGCGCACGATAGGCGATCCGCAGATCCGGTTCCGGGAAGACCCTGTTCGGATGATGCGGGCGGTCGAGTTCGCGAGCCGCCTCGGGTTCGCCATCACCCCGGACTCGTACGAGGCGATCCTCGAGTTCCGCAAGGAGATCGTGAAGTCGGCTCCTCCCCGGGTGACGGAGGAGCTCCTCCAGTCCCTGAAGGGCGGGCACGCTCTTCCGACGTTCCTGCTGCTCCGGGAGGTGGGGCTCCT
>DASQJK010000306.1:0-11101 GCA_035631095.1 Thermoanaerobaculia bacterium | reverse complement strand
CGGGGCGGCAACTGGGGCTGGATCGGCCTCCTCGGCCTGATCGGGCTCTTCGGCCTGCGCCGGCGGGAGGTCACCGACGTGAAGCGCGTCGACAACCGGCAGGCGACTCCGGCGATGCGGTGAGGATCGAGGCCGGCCGCTCCGTCGAGGCGCGGCCGGCCGCCTGACCCGATCCAGGAGGGATGATGCAGCAGGAGTCGGCACCCGTAATCCCACGAAAAATCGAAGCGAGCAACGCGGCACCCGGCGAGACGGTCCTCGTCGTCGACGACGATGAGGCCCTGCGTGGCGCTCTTCGCGACGCTCTGTCGGAGGAAGGTTTCCGCGTCGGATGTGTCGAGAACGGGCGGCAGGCGATCGACGTGCTGAAGGCGGGAGCGCGCCCTTCCGTCATTCTCCTCGACCTGCACACGCCGGAGATGGACGGCCTGGAGTTCCGTCGCCGGCAGGCGACCGACCCGGCCATAGCCGGCATCCCGGTCATCGTGTTGACCGCCGACCTCGAGAAGGAGAGCGAGGCGCGGCAGCTCGGAGTCTCGTTTTATCTGAAAAAGCCCGTTCCGTTCCCGCAGCTCGTGGAAGTGGTCGCTCACTTCGCCGGCCGGCCCGCCGAGGGAGGCGTCAGCCGCGGGTACGAACCCGCCGGGTCAGAAAAAAAAGGATGACGGCGCCGACGACGGCGATCGAGAGCCAGAGGCGCATCGGGCTTCAGTGCTCGAGGCCGTATTCCTTGATCTTGTTGTAGATCGTCTTCAAGGAGAGCTTCAGGAGCTCGGCCGTCTTCGGCTTGTTCCCGCGCGCGAATTCGAGCGTCTTCTGGATGAGCCGGCGCTCGACGTCGGCCAGGGAAGCTCCCACCGCGATCTTGACCACGGGCGGCTTCTTCCTGCGCACGCGGCGGCGGGCCCGCGGACCGGCGAGCAGCGAGAGCACCACGGTGGGCCCGATCGTGGGCCCGTCTGACAGCGGGGCCGCCCGCCGCACCACTTCGCGCAGCTCGCGGACGTTGCCCGGCCAGTCGTGGGACCGCAGAGCGTCGAGCGCTTCCGCATCGAAAGAAAGCGCGGCGTCCGTCTCGAGAAGCACCGTTCTCGCGAGAAGGTCCACGTCTCCTTCTCGCTCGCGGAGCGGAGGAAGGTGGACCACGCGGTCCCGTACCGCCTCGTAGAGCCGCGAAGAGAGCTTTCCCGACGCGGCGGCTTCTTCGGGAGACTCGTTGATCGAGAAGATCGGGCGGAGCCGCTCCGATTCGATCCTGTCGAGGAGCGCCTCCTGTGCGCGGGCGCTTCGCCGCTCCACGCCAGGGATGTAGAGCGTGCCCCGCTGCGCCCGTACCGGCGCTGCGCTGATCCGTTCGAGGTCGGCGGGAAAGAGGAAGGGCCCCGCTCCCCGGCGGGAGAGCCCGTGCAGCGCCCGCGCGGCCTCTTCCTGCTCCGTGCCCGCTTCACCGGCGAGGAGCACGGGATCGTCCCACTTAGCGGCCCGCTCGATCGCCGCCAGAGCGGCCTGCCACCTGGGCGAGCGTCCGGCGAGGACGGACTCGATCTTCGACCGGACGAGCGCGACTCGCAGCTCCTCCGCGCGGCGGTCGGCCTCGCGGTGCTCGGCGAGCCGCGAGAGCAGGAGAGAGACCCGCGCATCGGAGACCGGCCGCCAGAGGAAGTCCGCGGCTCCGCGCTGCATGCCTGTCACGGCGGCGTCCAGCCCGTCGGACGGAAGGAGGACGAAGACCGCGCGCCGCGCGCCGTCAAGGGCCGATCCTTCGACGAACGCAAGGGGGTCTCCGGCCGGGGCATCGAGAGCGACCACCAGGATGTCCGGGTCGAAGAGCGCCACCTGCCGGTCCGCTTCGACCATCGAGTCGAGGCTGCGCACCTGCTCGCCGGCCGCAGCGAATCCCCTCCGAAGCGCATCGCGCGACTCTTCGATCGGATCGATCAGGAGCGTGCGCATGGAACGACGATTGTAACGGAGAAAGCGGGCCTCAGCGGCGTGGTTTCGAAGGTCCATCGAGCCCGAGCGCGGGCCACAGAGCGTCGATCCGCCGACGGACGTCCGGACTCATGACGATCTCGTCCGGCCAGCGCCTCTCGAATCCCTCTTCCTTCCACTTGCGCGTGGCGTCGATGCCCATCTTGCTGCCCAGGCACGGCCGCGGCGACGCATGGTCGAGCTCGTCGACCGGTCCGTGCACGAGCTCGATGTCCCGTTCCGGGTCTATCGCCGCGAGCGCCTTCCAGACGAGACTGCGGGTGTCGCGCACGTCGACGTCGCGGTCGACGACCACGATGACTTTCGTGAACATCATCTGTCCGGTGCCCCAGATGGCGTGCATCGTCTTGCGCGCATGCCCCGGGAAGCGCTTGTCGATCGAAACGACCATGAGGTTATGGAAGACACCCTCGACCGGGAGGTGCATGTCCACGATTTCGGGAATGGTCTTGCGGACGAGCGGGAGGAAGAGCCTCTCGATGGCTTCCCCGAGGAAGCCGTCTTCCATCGGCGGCGGCCCGACGATCGTCGTCATGTACACGGGGGAACGCCGGCGCGTCACGGCGGTCACGTGGAACACGGGGAAATCGTCTTCGAGCGAGTAGTAGCCGGTGTGATCGCCGAACGGCCCCTCCCGGCGCCGCTCGCCGGGCTCGACGTACCCCTCCAGGACGATCTCCGCTTCGGCCGGGACGAGCACGTCCACCGTCCGCGCGCGGACGAGCGGAACCGCTTCCCCGCGCAGGAAGCCGGCGAACAGAAACTCCGAGACGCCGGGCGGCAGCGGAGCGACGGCGGAGAACACCGTGGCGGGATCGCATCCGATCGCGACCGCGACCTCCATCCGTCGACCTTCACGCTCATAGCCCCGGGCCTGCCCCGCTCCGTCCTTGTGCTTCTGCCAGTGCATCCCCGTCGTGTTGCGGTCGTATACCTGCATGCGGTACATGCCGACGTTCGTCTTGCCCGAGACGGGGTCTCCCGTGATGACGAGGGGCATCGTGATGAAGGGACCGCCGTCCTGCGGCCAGCACGTGAGGACCGGAAGTTTCGAGAGGTCGACCTCCTCCCCCGTCTCGACGATTTCCTGGCAAGCGCCGGAACGGACCGTCCTGGGAAACACCGAGGCCAGCTCCGTGACCCGCGGCAGCGCCTTCAGCTTGCCGACGAGGCCCTCGGGCGGTTTGGGGTCGAGAAAGAACTCGAGACGTTCCTCCCACTCCTGATACGAGGAGATCTCGAGCGCCCGCAGCATCCGTTCGTGCGAGGCGAACGTGTTGATGGCGACGGGCATCGATGAGCCCTCGACGTTCTCGAAGAGGATCGCCGGGCCGCCCGACTTCACGGCGCGGTCGGCGATGTCCGCGATCTCGAACCGGGGAGAAACCCGCTCGCGGACGCGAACGAGCTCGCCGCGCGATTCGAGGTCGGCGAGAAAGGCGGACAGGTTGCGGTACGCCATGGGTCGTTACCCGGAGCCGGCGGCGGCCGCGGTCCTGCGCTGGCGCAACCTCGGCGGCGCGGCCACCTGCAGCGCCACCTCGGCCAGGATCTCGCCGACGCGCACGCCGCTCGCCGTGCGAACGGGCGGGACGCGGAAGGGCTCCAGTTTCTTCTTCGCCCTCGCGTCGATCGGCGCGAGCGCTTCCAGGATCTGCAGCGCGACCGCGTCGCGGGCGCGCGTCGAGCCGTCCTCGATCTTGAAGGCGACGCCGATCGCTTTCTCCTCTCCCGGCAGGCGCAGCCCCATGGCGTAGACGGCTTCCGTGCCTTCCTTGCCGATCCACGCGCCGCGGCCCGCCTCGATGAGCTCGGTCGTGAAGCGGCCCCGGCCGGCCACCATCGCGGGACTGGCGCACATCGCCTTCCACACGCGGGCGCGCAGCGCTCTCGCCCCGGGCGCGTCCACCTCGTCCGGCGTTCCCGCGGCGTCAGCGAGGCCGGCGAACGCACGCGCCAGCGCCGACAGCGGAAGGTTGAAGACGGGGATGTTGCAGCCGTCCACGCCGATCCCGATCTTCGACTCGGCCGTGGACGTTTCCGCGGCGACGCAGCGGAGGATCTCGACCTGGAGCGGGTGCCCGGGCTCGATGTATCCCCGGGAAGGGAAGCCGAACAGGCGGCATGCGAGCAGAAGCCCGGCGTGCTGGCCGGAGCAGTTGTTGTGGAGCGCCGAAGGGCGCTCGCGCCGGCGGAGGAGAGCCCGCGCCGAAGCCGGATCCATGGGCATGTCCGCGCCGCACTCGAGATCGGATACCCGGAAACCGCCGCGCGCGAGCATCCTCGAGGCGACCCTGACGTGCCGGGGCTCCCCTCCGTGCGACGCGCACAGCAGCGCGATGTCATCGTCCCGCAGCCGGAATTCGCGCTCGCCTCCGGCGCCGAGAAGAGGCATCGCCTGGAACGGCTTTGCCGTCGAGCGCAGATAGACGGGAAGCTCGGCATCCCCCTGGAAGGCGAGGAGGCGGCCGTCCTGGTCCACGACGGCGACCGCCCCGCGGTGCTGCGATTCGGTGCGGCCGCCCCGGATCACCCGGGCCACCACGGGAAGCGCCGCGTCGGACATCGTGTGCTTCTATCATCTCATCCGGCTTTCCCGGCCGGACCCGAGCGGGTATCCTTTTCGAGGCGTAGGGAAATAAAACGAGCCTGCCGCCCGTTCCGGAGGTCCGATGCGATCCCGCTCTTTCCTGCTCGTGTGCGTGCTCGCCGCATGCGCCGCGGCCGCGTCGGCGCAGGAGTCCCGCATCTTCCCCGACCTGGAGTTCGCGGGTGCCGACGGAGGCGCCGTCCGCCTTTCGCAGCTCAAAGGCAACGTGGTGCTCCTGAACGTCTGGGCGACCTGGTGCGGGCCGTGTCGCCTGGAGCTCCCGATCGTCCAGCGCTTCTACGACCAGTACAGCGACCGCAATTTCGTAGTCGTAGCCGTCAACATCGACGCAGAACGCGCGCGCATCGCGCCGTTCCTCAAGCGCTACAACATCTCGCTTCCCGTGTATTACGCCTCCCCCGAAGATGCGGCCCAGATGACCGCCGCGGGCATCCCGTCCACTTTTCTGATCGGAGCGGATCGGTCTCTCATTCAGAACTGGGTCGGCTATTCCGCCGACACCGAGAACAGCTGGAAGCAGTTGATCGAAAAGCATCTGAAGGCGCGCAAGACCGGGCGCTGATCCGGAACCCCCCGAGTCGGCCCGGGATTCGCATTCGTCCCCGCCCTGGAGGCTGCTATGAAGACCCGGATTGCCATCCTCGCTCTGGCCGTGCTCGCCGCGGCGCCGTTTGCGACTGCACAGGAACGCACCAATGTGGAGCTCAACCCGTTCGCGGGTTACCTGTTCGGAGGCAAATTCTCCCGCGGCACCAACGTGCTGTTCACCAACGACGTCGACGTGGACGACCACGTGACCTACGGAGGACGTCTCGGCTTTTTCGTCACCCGCTCCTTCGAGCTCGAGCTTCAGTACTCGCGGACCGAGACGCATTTCGTGACGCACGACGGAGGCCAGCTGTTCGGGCCGGGCTCCCGCCGCCTGGGAGACCTCGACATCGACTATTACCTCGGATACATGACGTTCAACTTCGGCCACAACCGCCGCGTCGTTCCTTACATCACCCTCGGCGCGGGGGGAGCGCGCCTCAAACCGACGGTTGCCGGCTTCAACGTCGACGCAGAGAACAAATTCACGGGGAGCCTCGGCGTGGGTTTGAAGACGATGTTCAACCGCAACGTCGGCCTGCGCTTCGACGGCCGTTACTACGCGACGCGCCTGCGCAGCCGCGACGACCACGGCCGCTGCGACAACTTCTTCGACAACTGCAACAGCGACCGCCGCGACTGGCTGACGAACGGAGACGTGACCGGAGGGCTGGTGATTGCGTTCTGAATTGGTCGGTAGTCGGTGGTCGGTAGTCGGTAGTCGATCGCGTCCCTACTGACTACTGACTACTGACCCTTCTCACCCGGATCCTTCGCTCCTCGTCGCCTCGCCTCTCGATGACGACCTCGACCGTCGGCGGCAGCATCTCCCTCACGGCCTCGCGCGGCCACTCCACCGCAACCGGCGCGCCCCCGAGCGCGTCGGGGACGCCGATCGTCTCGAGGTCGCGGGTCCCATCGGCGACGCGATAGAGGTCCAGGTGGCGGAGGACGACCGTCCCGTCGGGGCGCACGTACTCGTTCACGATCGCGAACGTCGGAGACGCCACCTCTGATGACCGCGCGCCGAGCCCTTCGGCGAGGCCGCGGGCAAAGCAGGTCTTTCCCGCTCCGAGCTCTCCCTCGAGATAGACGACGTCCCGCGCCGTGAGTCGCGACCCCAGCCGCTTCCCAGCGCGCTCGGTTTCCGCGGCGGAGCGCGAGACGAGCTCTTCCGGCTCGCCCGCGCTCAGGAGCGCGCCTCCGCGAGGATCTCCCGCCGCGCTTCCGGAATGGCGTCGGCCAGCTCCCTCGCGAGAAGGCCCGCGTCGCCGAGGCGCCGCGCGAGGCGCTCCCCGGCTGCTCCATGGAGATAGACGGCGGTCCACGCGGCGTCGCGCGGCGCGAGTCCTGCCGCGAGAAAGGCTCCGACGACGCCGGAGAGCACGTCACCTGATCCCGGCGCGGCGAGAAGCGGCGTTCCCGTAGGGTTCACGAGGGCGGGTCCGGACGGCGCGGCGATCAACGTGCCCTCACCCTTCAGCACCGCCACGCACCTGGCCGCTTTCGCCAGCCGCACGACGGCGGCGAGGCGGTCGCCCTGGACCTGCCTGGCGGATAGCGAGAGGAGCCTTCCCATCTCGCCGGGATGCGGGGTCGCGACCGTGGGAGCGCGCCTCGCCTTCCACGCCGCCGGCTGACCGGAAAACGCGTTCAAGGCGTCCGCGTCGAGCACGGCGGGTATCCGAACGCCGAGCGCCCGCCGCAGCGCGCGCCGGACCGCGTCCGTCGCCGTGAGCCCGGGGCCGAAAACCGCCGCGTCGAAGTCCCTTAGCGAGCGCGCGAGCTTCTCGCCGGCCGAGGCGGCGATCGCGCCGTTCTCCTCGGGAAGCTCCTCCGTCATGGCTTCGGGTAGCGCGGCGAGGACGGCGGCCCGCACCGCAGGGATCCCGAAGACGGTCACGAGACCCGCTCCCGCGCGCAGAGCGCCGCGCGCGGCGAGCACCGCCGCTCCGGACTTCCCTGCCGAGCCCGCCACGATCGCGAGCCGCCCGAAGTCACCCTTGTGCGAGTCGGACCGCCGGGGCGCGAGGACCGCCGCGAGGTCGGCGGGTTCGGGGATGCGGACTCGGGAGCGGTCCGATTTGGCGTCGAGAATTTCACGCGAGATCCCGATGTCGCGCACGACGACGCGCCCGCAGAGAGCGCGCGCCGGGGGCAGAACGTGGCACAGCTTCGGCGCGGCGAACGCCACCGTCACGGCGGCGCGAACCGCGGGACCGGGAACCGCGCCGGAGTCCGCCGAGAGACCCGACGGCAGGTCCGCGGAAACCACGGGGATTTCCGATGCGGCGAGCGCGGAAACGACTCTCGCGGCGAGACCCGTGAGCCCTCGCGACAGACCGGTTCCGAATAGCGCGTCGACGGCGCCGTCCGCTCCGTCGAGCTCCCGGATCAGCCGCCGCAGCGCCCCCGGTCCGGAAAGCGGCGTGATTTCGATCCCCCTGTCGTCGGCGCGCGCGAAGTTCACCGCGGCGTCGCCCCGGTAATCGGCAGGATCTCGCAGAGAGAAGACTCCGACGTGCACGCCCGCCTCCCGGAGCAGGCGCGCCGCGGCGAGACCGTCGCCGCCGTTGTTGCCGGGCCCGCACACGACGACGGCGCGGCGCCAGTGGGAAAAGGCGGCGAGCGTCTCTTCCACGAGAGCGGCGGCGGCGTTCTCCATCAGCGTGAGAGAGGGCGTTCCTCCCCGGATCGCGGCGGCGTCCGCGCGGCGCATTTCGGACGAGCCGACAACGGGGATCACTTGGGACCCGCCGAGGCGAGAAGCTCCGCGAGGGCGCGCGCCGTCTCGCGCGGGAAGTCGGGACCGTCCGCGTCCCGCGACGCCAGGTCCTCTCGCAGGCGCTCGAGGTCCTCCGGCCGATCGACGTCGTATCCCTGCCCGAGAAGCGACAAGGGAATCCCGAGCCCGGCGAGCCGGCCGGCGGTCCGCGAAAGCACGTCCCCCGTCGACCATGGGATGTCCCGGAAAGCCTCCTCGTAGGGTGCGTCCGCCGCAAAGGCGATCGCGCAGTAACCGCCGTCCTCCGCGGGCACGGCGGCGGCCGCGGATCCATTCGCGACGCGGGCGAGCGCCTCCTCGATCGGACCGCGTCCCAGGGCGGGATGGTCCGAGCCGATCGCGATCGCGGCGGGAGCTCCCCGGGCGAACTCGCGCCGGAAGCCCTCGACCAGCCTCTCGCCGAGATCTCCGCCGCCCTGCGCCTCGCGCCGCCACGGTTTCGGGAAGAGCGCCGCGAGGGACTCGTCTTCGGGATCGGGTTCTCCGGCGAGCACGGGCCGCCACGGGCCCGCGCCGTAGATCCGGGAGGCGTCCTCCAGAAAGGCGCGGTAGATCCGCAGAGCCGCGCGCTCGCCGATCCGCGCGGCGAGCCGGGTCTTGACGCGGCCGAGGACCGGCGCGCGGGCGAACAGCATCAGACTCGGGGGTGCGGCGCGCACCCCCTCATGGTAGCCCGGCGGCCGCGCTCAGCTCTTCGGCTTCTCGTCCTTCGCCGCCGCCTTGGGGAGCAGCGACACGAAGAGGTTCTTCTGGTAATACGAGGTGGTCCCGGTGTTTCCGTCGCGCACCGCGAAAGCGATCCGCTGGCTGCCCGGGCCGACCGTCATCGCGAAGTCGTAATACCAGTCCTTGCCCTGGGCTCTCGTGAGGTCCTTCGCCGGCACGGAGACGATCTGCCGCTGGATCGACATGTCGGACTGCTTCTGTTCAGCGTCGCGCGCGAGCACGTAGACGAAGAAGGAGCCCTCGTATTTGTCGCCGGCGGGAAGGAGACCGAGCTTGCCGATGGGGATGGCGATCCGCACGGGGACGGAGAAGTTCTCCTCGTCGTACGGCTTCTGCGTGCCGAGCGTGACGTGGATCCCGAGAGGGTTGTCGTCGCGCGGGTACGAGAGGCTGGCGACGACCGACTCGGCCGCGAGCGTCTCCGGCGTTTTCTCGACGAAGCTGCGGCGGAAGCGCGTGCGCAGGCCCTTGCGCTTGACGTTGACGGTGACCGAATGCGGTCGGTCCACGGCGGAGCGCGAGCTGCGATATCCGAGAGAGTAGAAGCTGGAGAAGTCCTGCGAGAGGTCGTCCAGGTTCTTCTTCCAGTCGTTGGTGTTCACGGCGGCGACCCCGCCCGTCTGCTCCGCGATCATCTGGAGGGGCGCCTGCGTGTTCTGGCGCATCATGAAGCTGTTCGGCTTGACGTCCATGGAGCGGTTCTCGGCCGTCATGAATTCGTCGACCTGCAGCCCGGACGCGTCGAGAGCCCAGATCGTCACGCCCTGAGCATTCGCCGCCTGGATGATCGACGTGTACTTGCCGTTCATGTCGAACTCGAACGCCTCGAGGGTGGACGTGTTCTCGCGGAACTTCTGCTGCACGGCATCGAAGAGCTCGATGCCCGCGGTCGCGGGAAGGCCCTCGGAGACGTAGACGAGCACCTTGCGGCCCTTCATCCCCGAGAGCTGGTTGATCGTGTCTTTGATCGCGTCGGTCGCGAACTGCAGGTCGTTGCGAAGAGAGCGGCTGTAAGTCCGGGCGATCTGCAGGGCCTGGTTGGGATCCGTCGACTCGTTGATCCGGGAGATGGCGTCCTTGCGCTCGCTCGCGAGAGAAGTCCCCGCCCCCGTCTCGAGCTCGATCTCCTCGAGGGCGCCCACGATCTCGCTCGCGTCGCTCGTGAAGCGGCGCTTGACCTTGAGAGAGCGGTTGTAGGTGATGACTTCGGCTTCGGTGCGGGGTCCGACCGTCTGCGCGACGAATTCCTTCAGGCGCTTGAACATCCGGTTGCGGTTCTGCGGCTGGATGTTCAGGTTGTCCACGTAAATGACGAGGCGGGTCTTCATGTCCGGCGGGAGGGCTCCCTGAGCCTCGGCCGCTTCGAGCGGCTCACTCTTGCCGTCGCCGAAGGTGACGCGCCCGCCGCCGACCGCGTAGAAGTTCTCGATCACCTGCGGCTTTCCGTCCTGGAAGACCTCGAAGTCGTCCTTGCGCAGATCGGTCACGCGATTGCCCTTGGAATCGGTCACCACGACTTCGACGTTGGTGATGTTGACCTCGACGCGCTCTCCGACGGGCGGCAGCGGGGCGGGCGTCGCGGCCGGCTTCGGCGCCTGCGCCAGGGACATCGCGGAGACGAGCAGACCGAATGCGGCAGACGCGGTGGAAATCGTCTTCAAGGTTCCTCCAGCTGGTGACGGAATCGCGCGCGGAATGGCGATTATTCCCCGACGAGCGCCGGCGCCGGGCGCGCAGCGGGCGGTGACAAAAAACAATGTTGCTTTGTACGGGCGAATTCAACAGAATTCGGCTCCCGGTAGGCGCCGGAAACGGCCCGGACACGCGAAAAGAGCAAGCAGAGGAGCATCCCAGAATGCGAATCCGACGGCACCGCGCCCTTGCGGCCGCCTTGGTCATGCTGGCCGCCGTCTCGATCGGCGGGTGCAACAAGCTTCAGGCGCGGAGCGAGATCAAGCGCGGAAACGAGTTTTTCAAGGCGGGGAGCTACCCGTCCGCCCTGGCCGCTTACGAGAATGCCTCGCGGCTCGACCCGGGCCAGTCGAAGTTGAAGAAGAACATCGGGCTCGCCTACATGGCGATGTACCAGCCGGGCTCCAAGCACCCGAAAGACGTCGAGTTCGCCGCCAAGGCGATCGAGAACCTTCAGGCGTACCTCAAAGAGCACCCTGAGGACAAAAGGGCACACGAGTTCCTGGTCTCGATGTATCTCAATACCGACCGCTACGACGACGCCATCAAGTTCTACCAGTCGAGGCTCCAGACCGATCCCAAGGACGTGAAGGCGATCCAGTCGCTCGCGGCCATGTACTTCAAAAAGGGCGACTTCAACAAGGGTGTCGAGTGGCTGCAGAAGCGGGCGGCCCTCGAGCCGAACAACCCCGAAGGCTACGTGATGA
>DASQJK010000305.1:0-8063 GCA_035631095.1 Thermoanaerobaculia bacterium | reverse complement strand
TACCGCAGGACCCACCGTCCCAGCTTGTACCCGACCGGAAAGACGACCCCCCAGGTGGGGACGTTTCCCACGAGGGTGCCCAGGACCGCGTCGAGCTTGTTGAGACCGAACACAAAAGCGAGCGCGAGCGCGAGAACGAAGTGAAGGCCGACGAACGGCGAGAACCCGATCGCGACGCCGAGCCCGATCGCCGCGGCCACCCGCTCGGGAGACTCCTCCCGTCCGAGCAGGTCGAGGACGAGAACACGCCAGCGCCGGCGCCAGGTGAGCTTGTGCAGCTTGCGGCGGCGGAACGCGCGAGTGGTCGGGACCTTCAACGCCGCGCCTCCAGGTGGTCGTACCCCATTGCGTCGATCGGGTGTTCGCCGCCCTCGTCGCGCAGGAAAGCGCCGCGGCCCTCCTCGAGCCGTCCGATTCGCGCGACGGGAAGATCGCCCGAGAGCCGGCCGATCTCGCGTTCGGCCTCTGGGGACGCAGCGAAGAGCAGCTCGTAGTCGTCGCCGCCCGCCAGAATGCAGCCGAGGACGTCCGCCCCTTCCCGCCGCGCCCAGTCCCGGAGCGCCGGAGAGACCGGCAGGCGATCGCGATCGACCACCGCGCGCACACCGGACGACCGCGCGAGCCGGCCGGCGTCGATCCCGAGACCGTCTGAGACGTCGATCGCGGCACGCGGAATCGCGGCGGCTGCGATGGCGAGGGAAAACTCGACCCGCGGCGCCGGGTCTACATAGGCATCGAGGAGCTCGTGATCTCCGGCGCTCAGACCTGGCCGCCGGGCGCGCGACGCCGCGATCCGCAGGCCGGCCGCCGCCCGGCCGGGAAAACCCGTCAGGTAGAGCGCGTCGCCCGCGCGTCCTCCGGAACGCGTGACGGGGGGCTGATCGAGCTCGCCCCAGAGCGCGACGGAGAGCACGATCTTCGGTCCCCGTGAAAGGTCTCCGCCCGCGAGCGACGCGCCGAATTCCGCGCCGCGGGCGATCGCGCCGCGGCAGATCGCCAAGGCGTCCTCTTCGCCGCGGTGTTCCGGCAGCACGATCGACAGGAGGAAGAAGCGGGGGCGCGCCCCCATGGCGGCGGCATCCGAAAGGTTGACGGAGACGGCACGGCGGCCGATGCCCTCGAGATCGGCGTCCGGCAGGAAGTCGACGCCTTCCACGAGCAGGTCCGTCGTCGCCATCATGTCCCGGCCGGACGTCGCGACCACCGCGGCGTCGTCTCCCGGTCCGAGGCGGAGTCCCTCTCCGGCGGGCAGGAGCGCCCGCAGTCGTTCGACGAAGAGGTCTTCCGCTCCCATCGGGAGGCGATTATTCATGAACGGGACCAGCCGGTCCCGCGGAGAAGCTAGGGCGCGGGGCCCGCGATCACCCGGCGGGGTTCGTCGGCCGGTCCTCGGACCGGCGGGGAGACGGCGCGACCGGAATTTCGACCGCTACCGGCGGCGCGCTCGCCTCCGCGCCGGAGGCGGTGCGGTCGCTCGGGAAGAGCGCGATGTCGAGGACCTGGTGGACGTTGTCCACGTACTGGAAGTCGATCCCCTGGATGATTTTCGGGTTCACCTGCGCCACGTCGCGGCGGTTCAGCCGCGGCAGAATGATCGTTCGGATCTTGGCTTCGCGGGCGGCGAGGACCTTCTCTTTCACGCCGCCGATCGGCAGGACCTCTCCGCGGAGCGTGATCTCGCCGGTCATCGCCACGTCGCGCCGCGCGTAACGCTGTGTGAACGCGGAGATCATCGCGGTTGCCATCGTGATCCCCGCGGAAGGGCCGTCCTTCGGGATCGAGCCCTCGGGCACGTGCACGTGCACGTCGTGCGTCTCGAAAAAATCGTCCGGGATCCCGAGCTCGCGGGCGTGGGCCCGCGCGTACGACATCGCCGCCTGCGCCGACTCCTTCATCACGTCGCCCAGCTGACCGGTGAGGCGAAGGCCGCCCTTGCCTCGCACCGCCAGGGCCTCGATGAAGAGGATGTCTCCGCCGACGGACGTCCACGCGAGTCCGGTCGCGACGCCGATCTCGTCTTTCTTCAGCAGCTCGTCGGCGAAGTGCTTGACGGGACCCAGCATCTTTTCGACGGACGCGCCGGTGATCCGGTAGCGGCGCGACTTTCCCTTCGCGACGGCGACAGCCACCTTGCGGCAGACCGCGCCGATCTCGCGCTCGAGGTTTCGAAGCCCGGCTTCCCGGGTGTAGGCCTCGATGATCTTCTCGACACCCCCGTCCGTGAACTCGATGTTGGCCTCGGAGATGCCGTTCTCCTCCAGCTGCTTCGGAATCAGGTGCCGGCGGGCGATCGCCTTCTTCTCTTCGAGCGTGTAGCCGGACAGGCGGATGACCTCCATGCGGTCGAGAAAAGCCGGCTGGATCGGGTCGAGGATGTTCGCCGTGGCGATGAACAGCACCTTCGAGAGATCGTAGGGGACCGACAGGTAGTGGTCGCGGAACGAGAAATTCTGCTCCGGGTCGAGGACCTCGAGAAGCGCCGAAGAGGGATCGCCGCGGTAGTCCGCGCCGATCTTGTCGATCTCGTCGAGCATGAAGACGGGGTTCGACGTACCCGCCTGGTGGATGCCCTGGATGATCCGGCCGGGCATCGCGCCGACGTAGGTCCGCCGGTGGCCACGGATCTCCGCTTCGTCGCGGACGCCGCCGAGCGAGAGGCGTACGAACTTGCGGTCGAGCGCGCGCGCGATGGATCGGCCGAGCGACGTCTTGCCGACACCCGGCGGGCCCACGAAACAGAGGATCGGCCCCTTGAGGGACTTCTTCAGTGCGTGGACAGCGAGGTACTCGATGATCCGTTCTTTCACCTTTTCGATGTCGTAGTGGTCCTCGTCGAGGATCCGGCGAGCCCTCTCGATGTCCGCGGAGTCTTCCGAGAGGTTGCCCCAGGGAAGGCCGGTCATCCAGTCGAGGTAAGTCCGGATGATCGCGGTCTCGGCGGAGTCCGGATGGCTGCGCTCGAGGCGCTTGATCTGTTTCTCGACTTCCGTCGCCGCTTCGGTCGGGATCTTTTTCTCGGTGATCGTCCGGCGGAACTGGGCGACGTCCTCGGACATCTCCTCGCCCTCGCCGAGCTCCTGCTGGATCGCGCGCAGCTGCTGCCGGAGGTAGTACTCGCGCTGGGACTTGTCCATCTCGCCGCGCGCCTGTGAGGAGATCTCCTGCTGCATCGTCAGGACGGTGATTTCCTTGCTCAAGCTGTCGTTGACTAGGCGGAGGCGCTCGATCGGGTCAGTCGATTCGAGAACCTTCTGCGCGTCCTCGAGCTTGAGCTCGAGGTTGGACGCCGCGAGATCGGCGAGTCGCGCTGGATCGTCGAGGTTCGCCGCGATCACCATCACCTCGGGAGAGATGTTCTTCCCGAGCGACACGGACTTTTCGAGGTTCTGCTTCACGCTCCGGAGCAGCGCTTCCTGCTCCGGCGGCAGGATCTTCGGCGTCGCGGGCTCCTCGAGCTTGGTGATCTTCGCCTTGAGAAACGGCTCCTCGGCGAGGAACGAATCGACGCGCGCGCGAGAGAGGCCCTGGACGAGGAGCCGGATCCGCCCGTCGGGGAGCTTCAGCATGCGCATGATCGCGGCGACGGTGCCCACCGTGTAGAGCTCGTCGGGCCTGGGCGTCTCGTTCTGCGCGTCGCGCTGCGCGACCAGCATGATGATCCGCTGCTCCGCGAGGGCCGCGTCCACCGCGGTGATCGACTTCTCTCGCGAGACCGAGAGCGGCAGGATGATGAACGGAAAGACGACGACGTCCTTCAAGGGAAGAACGGGCAGGATGTCGGGGATCGGGAGCTCGTTGTCCCGCTCGGTCGTGATCTCTTTTTCTTCGGTTTCAGGCATTTCCATTCGTTCCGTTAGGGTTTCGACGCGGGACTATCCATCCACAATCGGAGTGGGAAGGCCCTCATTCCCGGCGCTCCTCTTCGGCGCGCACCGGAATCTCGTATTCGCGCTCCCGCTGGTCGGGAACGTGCGGCAGAACGATCTCCAGGAGCCCGTCCTTCAGGAGGGTGCGGGCCTGATGCGTGTTCACCGCGCGCGGGAGCGCCACGGATTTGACGAATCCCCCGAAGTACCGCTCCATGCAGAAAAACCGGATGCCGCCGCGCGTGCGCGTCCGCCCCTTCTTGGTTCCCCGTACCGTGAGCACGCGGCCGCGCACCATGACCCGAACGTCTTCGGGGTCGACCCCGGGCACTTCGATGAGCACCCGCAGCCTCTGGCCGTCGTCCATCACGTCCACGTTCGGGTCCCACGAGGTCGCCGTCGCTCCCGCCTGGTTCGTTTCGACGAACGTCGCGAAGAGGCGGTTGAGCTCGCTCTGCAGCCGCGAGAGCTCTACCATCGGTCCGTAGAATTTTCCAGAGCGTCTCATCACGCCTTCTCGCTGGTCGTTTTCGTCTCGGCCCGCCCGATCAGGTTCTTCAACTCGTGCAGGAACTCGTCGACATCTTCGAACTTCCGGTAGACGGAAGCAAACCGCACGTAGGCGACTTTGTCGAGGTCTCGCAGGTGCTCCATGACGAGCGTGCCGATCGCGGCTGTCGCCATCTCTCGTTCTTCCGAGTCGTGGAGCCGCGTCTCGATGCCGTCGACGATGGCGTCGAGCTTCGCGGCAGCGACGGGCCGCTTCTCGCAGGCCTTGACCAGCCCCGCCCGGAGCTTTTTGCGGTCGAAGGGCTCCCTGCGGCCGTCGTTCTTGACGACCATGTAGGGGATCTCCTCGATCGTCTCGTAGGAAGTGAAGCGGCGGCCGCAGGCGACGCACTCCCGGCGGCGTCGGATGACCTCTCCTTCGCGTCCCTCTCGCGAGTCGACGACGCGATCGTCACCTCCTCCGCAGAACGGACACTTCATTGAGCGAAGAGTATCAAGGGGAATCGGGTGATCGGGCGATCGGGTGATCGGGTGATCGCACGGGAGACGCCGTCGCCGGCGCGGCCAGCAGGAAGATCAGGCCGATGATCGTCACCGGAACGAAAGAGATCGCGTGGGCGAGGAGAGCGATGGCCGTCGCCGTCGCGATCGGCACTCCGTAGAAGTAGGTCAGCGCGAACTGCACGGCGACGTGGTACGACCCGAGGCCGCCCGGCGTCGGGACCATCAGGCCGAGGACGGCGAACGTCGTCGCCACGTAGGCGGCCGAGAGCGGCACCGAGATCCCGAACGCGTGGATGAGCGCCGCCATCTGCAGGTTGATCACGAACCACATTCCGAGGGAGCCGAGGAAGACGAGAAGGAAGAGACCGGGACTCCTCAGCGTCGCAAATCCGTCGATGAACGCCGCCGCGAACGCGCGCACTTTCGGACGGATCTTCTCGGGAAGGCGCGCCCAGAACAGGTCGAGGAAGCGCTCCGTCTGCTCGCGGCGGAAGACGGCGAAGACGACCGCGGCGCAGGCCGCCGCCATGAAAGCGGCCGGGAAGGCGAGGCGGCCGAGCCCGCCCGAGCGGGGGAGACCGGCCGCCATCGCGAACGCGAAGAAAAAGACGACGGAGATCCCGTCGAGGACGCGCTCGAGGACGATCGACGCGAGAAGCGGGGAAAAGGGGAGCCTCCGGGTCCGGGCGAGGAAAGCGGGACGCAACACCTCTCCGACCTTGCCCGGCAGGTTGTTGGCCGCGAAACCGATGGAGGTCGCGGCGAATGCCGGAAGCCACGGCACGCGGGCGATCGGCCGCAGCAGCCACGTCCAGCGGGTGGCGCGGAGGGCGAAAGTCGAGAGAGCGAGTGCCGCCGCCAGGGCGAGCCATGGCCCCGAAACCGTCGAGAGCGCCTGCCCGAGCTCGCGGAAGCGGACCTGGCGCAGAAAAAGCGCCAGGAGGACGCCGGCGAGCGCGACGGACACGGCGACCTGCACCGCGCGGGACTTCACGGGGAACCCACAGCGCCATGTTTTAGCATTTCGGAGGGGTCTTTGCCTAAAAAAATGAGGCGAAGATCTGAGAACGCTTGACTTTCCGTCGAGATTTCCCCATTCTTTCTTACAAATTCGGGAGGAATGCGCAATGAAAAGGGCGCCCCTGCTTCTGGCGCTTCTGGTGTCCGCGGGCTGCCTCGTGCCGCTCGCGGCGATGGCTCAGCCGGTCGGCGCGATTGACGAGCCGACGGCGGGGCAGCGCGTTTCGGGGGTCGTGCGCGTTTCCGGGTTCGTGCTCGACTTCAACCGGGTCTCGAAGGTGGAGCTCTTCATCGACGGCAACTCGCTGCCGACGAACAGCGCCGACCTGAACCTGCCGCGCCCCGACGTCCTGAACGTCTTTCCGAACTACGTCAACAGCGCGACTCCCCGGCCCGGGTACCTGACCTCCTTCTACACACGATCGCTCTCGAACGGCCCCCACTCGATCGTCGTGAAGGTCACGGAGGCGAGCGGCTCGCAGTTCTCCCTCGGTCCCGTGTCCGTGATCGTCGACAACACGGTGAACCAGGCTCCCTTCGGGTATATCGACCAGCCGGCCGGCGGCGTGACGGAGGGCGCCAACGGTTCCTATCCGATCGTGGGATGGGCGCTCGACGACCAGGGCATCGATCACATCGACTTCCTCGTCGACAGCCAGATCGTGGCTTCGGCGATCGGCCGCCTGGGTGACGCGCGCGTCTACGCGCAGACGGCGCTGTACGGCTCGACCAGGCCGGACGTCGCGGCGGCATTCCCGGACGTCCCGTTCGCCCTGTTCTCCGGGTTCATCGCCAACGTCGACACGACGAAGCTCATCAATGGCGTGCACGTTTTCTCGGTCAAGGTGACGGACGGGAGCGGCACCTCGAGCGTGATCGGCACCCGCACCGTTCAGGTGATCAACAACGGGAGCAACCTGGCGCCGTTCGGCCGGATCGACTTCCCTCTCGACAAGGCGGCGTTCAACTGCCAGCCGTTTTTCTCCGCCCCTGCGCCGGGCGTCTGCCCTTCCCCGTGCTTCCCTCCGGGCCCCACGGGCGCTCCCGCGGTGCCGGTCTCGTTCTACAGCAACCTCGTGCGGGGCTGGGCCCTGGACACGGGCTCGCGGCTCGACAAGGGGCAGGTGGCCTACGTGGAGCTGCTGCTCGACGGCGCGCCCATCATCAACACCCGCCGCGACTGCGTCCAGCTCGGTACCGCGCTGCTGAACTGCTACGGCGTGAACCGCCCCGACGTGGCGCGGCTCTACTCCGGCTACGTCAACGCCGACAACGCGGGGTTCAACTTCGCGTTTGCGCTGCAGCAGAACCCGACTGGAACGCTGTCGGTGCTGATCCCGTTCGCCGGTGGCGGATTCCAGGAGACGGGACTCACGAACTCCGGCAAGCACACGCTGGCGCTGCGGGTCGGCGACGACGAGGCGACGGTCATTCAGATCGGCGCCATGTCGGTCGACATCCTCTGCGACCTCGCGGCGAACCCGGACCGCCCCGCGTTCGGCTACATCGACTCGCCCGTCGAATACCAGTTCCTGAACAACACCTTCATGGTCCAGGGATGGGCGGATGATTTCGACGGCGGCATCTCGCACCTGGAGCTTGACGTCGACGGGGTCGTCCTCGCGATCCTCGACGCGCCTTCGGGTACGTACGGGCTCGAGCGCCCGGACGTCCCCGCCAACGACATCCGCGTAAGCAGCCCGTTCGTCGGGTTCTTCTATCCCCTGGACACGACGAAGATGGGCGACACGGAGCACGATCTCGTCATCTACGCGTTCGACAACAACACGCCGTCCCGCCGCTCGGAGATCGGGCGACGCAAGTTCGTGGTGGACAACAACTCGCCGATCAAGCGGTAACCCGCGGGCTCGTTCGAAGCCCTCGTCCCTTCTTCTCACCCCGCCTTCGGGCGGGGTTTTTGTTGCCTGCCTCTGCGCTCTGATCCTGAGCGCTGGTTTGTCATCCTGAGCGAAGCGAAGGATCCGCTCTGCGACTGCGGAGCCTTCGTGGTGCCCTCGTCGAGCGAGAGGGCAGTTCCTTCGTCGCTGCGCTCCTCAAATGACAAGAGAGCCCGCTTGTCATCCTGAGCGAAGCGAAGGATCCGCTCTGTGACTGCAGGGGCCTTCGTGGTGCCCTCGTCGAGCGAGAGGGCGGTTCCTTCGT
>DASQJK010000304.1:0-10821 GCA_035631095.1 Thermoanaerobaculia bacterium | reverse complement strand
TCCGACGCGCAGCGAGCAGTCGGACCTCCTGTAGAGTCTCTTCGGCACCCACGGCGACGCCCCGCGCGTCGTGCTGGCGTGCGCCGATGTCGAGGACTGCTTCCACGCCACGGTCGAGGCCTTCAACATCTCCGAGGAGTTTCAGCTGCCGGTGCTCGTCCTTTCGGACCAGGCCGTCGGGCAGCGGAAGGAAACGCTTTCGGCGAGCACCCTCGTCCATGAGGTGCGCGATCGTCTGCTCCCGTCCCCGGAGGACCTCGTTCATTACGAGCGCTATCGCGACACGGAGACCGGTGTGTCGCCCATGGCCGTTCCGGGCATGAAGGGCGGCACGTACCAGACGAACGGGCTCGAGCACGACGAAGCGGGGCGCCCGAATTCCCAGTACCTCGCCCACGAAAAGATGAACGCGAAGCGGTATCGCAAGATGTGGGCGATCCGCGACCGCTACCACTACCACCGCCGCTACGGCCCGGAGAAGGCGAAGGTCGGGATCGTCTGCTGGGGCTCCTCGAAGGGTGCCGTGCAGGAGGCGGTGCTCCAGGCGAACGCCAATGGGGAGAGCGTCGCGGCTTTCGTTCCTCAGATGATCTACCCGTTTCCGAAACGCGACTTCGAGCGGTTCCTCGAGCAGGTCGACGAGCTCCTCGTCATCGAGCTGTCCTACACGGCGCAGTTCTACAAGTACCTGCGGACGTTCATGGACCTTCCGGCAAATACGCGCGTGTTCAAGCGATCCGGCGGCAAGGAGCTCACCGTGGCCGAGGTCCTGGCCGAGGTTCGCCGCGGCCCGGCCGCTCCCGACAGGGACGCGGCGGAGCGCATGGAGGTGATGGTATGAGCACCGAAACGTCCGTCCTGCCCCCCCTCGCCCCGCTGACGCCGGCCGACTACAAGTCGGATCTGAAGCCCGTCTGGTGCGCCGGCTGCGGCGACTTCGGAGCGCTCGCGGCGCTGCATCGCGCTATGGCTCGCCTGCAACTCTCGCCGGCCGACACGGTCGTGATCTCCGGCATCGGATGCTCCTCGCGGCTGCCCGGCTACGTCTCGACGTTCGGTTTCAACGGCCTTCACGGCCGCGCCCTTCCGCTCGCGACGGGCGTCAAGGTCGCAAGGCCCGAGCTCACCGTGATCGCCGTCGGCGGCGACGGGGACGGGATCGCGATCGGAGGGAACCACTTCCTGCACTCCGCGCGCCGCAACCTCGACGTCGCGTACATGCTGATGGACAACGAAATCTACGGCCTCACCAAGGGCCAGGCGGCTCCGACGACTTCGCCCGGCGAGAAGACGAAATCGACGGTGTACGGAAACCCCGAGCCGGCCGTCGACCCGTGCGAGCTCGCGATCTGCTTCGGCGCGACGTGGGTCGGCCGAGGCTTCTCCGGGGACCCGAAGTCGCTCGTCGACCTGATGACCGCGGCGATCGAGCACCGCGGCTTCGCGTTCCTCAACGTGATGTCTCCCTGCGTCACCTGGAAAGGCGATCAGCAGTTCAAGACCCTGAAGGCGAAGGCGCGCCCTCTGCCGGCGGACCACGATCGCTCGGACCGCGCCGCGGCCCTGCGGTACACGCGGGAGTCGGAGTTCCTGACGACGGGCATCCTCTATGAAACGCGGGAGCCCTCGCTCGTCGAGCGGATCGACGGGATCCGGAAGCAGGCGATGGGAACCGGGCCGATGCCGACCGGGACGGAGATCCTGAACCAGTTCGCGCCGAGCTTCTGAAGAGCGTCGGGAGTCAGGGGTCGGGAGTCGGGAGTCGTGAGTCGTCGCGTCGAACGGCGAGGATCGGGAAGAGCAGCCCCAGGAGCAGCGCGTCGCGGGCGATCGCGATCTTCATGTCGTTCAAGCGCTGTTCCGTCGTCTTCGGGACTTTCGACGATCCGAAGCAGCCGCAGTCGACCGCGCGGCCGCGGGCGAGGTTGATCGACAGCGCGGCGACGAAGACGACGAGGAGCGCTCCGATCAGGATGGCCGAGACCCGGCGCCAGATGCCGGCGACGAGCGCGAGACCGGCGAGCATCTCGACCCATGGGAGCCACAGCGCCGCCGCGTTCACGAGAGTCCCCGGGAAAAGCTTGAAGTTGTAGATCTCGTGAGCGAACGCCGGCGGGTCGGCGATCTTCGCTCCCGCCGCGAAGATGAACGAGCCGCCCAGGATCAGCCGCGCGAGGATCTCCGCGGGACGCGAGCGGAGCCAGCTCAAGGCTGGTCGCCCTGATGGACAGGAAGCCCGCGCCGCTTCCAGTCTGGAAAACCGTCGCGATAGACCGCGACGTGGTCGAAGCCCGCGAGGAAGAGCTTCTGCGCGAGAGTGTGGGAATCCTCGCACTCCCCTCCGTTGCAGTACACGACGATGTTTTCGGCCGGCGGGTGCCCCTCCGCGAAGAATTTCTGGATCCCTTCGTCGAGCCCCGCTTCCCAGACGGAGAGGCTGCGGGCGCCCGCGATGTGCCCGCCGCGGTACTCGTTCGACCGGCGGGCATCGAAAAAGATCGCGCCGCTCTCGAGCCGCCTCGCCGCTTCCTCGCCGGAGATCTCGACCCACGCGGGGTTGGTTGGCGCGCCGGGAGCCCCGGCCGCCGGCGGGGAGCCGGGGAGGGCGCCCTCCTTTCGGATCCACTCCAGCCGGCGCTCGGGACCGGCGAGCGCGTTGGAGATTGCGGCGCACACGAGAGCGGCCCCGAGGAGGGCCGCCGCGCGGGAAACCGCCGTCCGGCGGGCCGATTTCAGCATTCCGGGGAGGTCATGAGAAGCCGATCATGCCACCGCGGGGTGTCCGGAGCCCGTTTCCTTCGGTATGATCGCCGCGGGAACAATCTCGTGGCCACCCCTTCCGAAACCCTCGATCGAATAGCGCGCAGCGGCGAGGCCGTGTTCGCTATCGACTCGTCCGACCGGGTCATCCTCTGGAACAAGAAGTGCGAAGAGCTGCTTCAGAAGCCCGCCCGGTCGGTCCTCGGGAAGCCATGTTACGAAGTTCTCGGAGGCCGCGACGCGTCGGGCAACATCTACTGCTACCGCAACTGTCCCGCGGCGCATCAGGCGCGGCAGCTCCAGACAGCCGATCCCGTCAAGAAGTTCCCGCTCTCGGTCAAGGTGGGCAACGGCGGACCGAAGTGGTTCACGATGTCGATGTTCGCCATCCCCTCGTACCACCCGGCCCTTTCGACCGTCGTGCACGTGGTCCGCCCGAAGGAGGACGCGCCGGAGTCGCCTCTCGAGCGCAGCCTGTCGAAAGAAACCACGGACGCCGAGCCTCTCTGGCCGATGACGACGGCGGAGGGCGAGCCCGTCGACCTGACGGCGCGCGAAAAGGAGATACTGCGGTGCCTCGCCGAGGGGCTGAGCACGCCGGCAATCGCCAAGAAGCTCTTCATCGCTCCCGTGACCGTCCGCAACCACGTTCAGAGCATCCTTCACAAGCTCGACGTCCACACGAAGCTCGCCGCCGTCGTCTTCGCCTACCGTCACAACCTGATCTGATCCCCGAGGTCTGACCCTCGGGCGCCGACGCCCCCGCGCCCCGTGGAAAGCCCTTCTCGCCCGCCCGACCCTCTCACGCGGGGCGAAAAAACACGCTTCTGATGCAGACAAATCATTCGGGCGGGTCGGCCCCGAAGGCAGTCTCACACCAGGGAAAAGGAGATTGTCCATGAAGTCCCTTCGGTTCGTCCGGTCCGTGGTCCCGATGTTCGCGATCGCCTTCGCGCTCCCGATCTGCGCCACCCTCGCCCTGGAGCGGGCGGGCTCCTCCGGCGCGGACAGCAAGGTGCCCCGCTTCCACGATGCGAAGGCACAGACCGCCGAGTTCGTCGGCTATTCGAGCTCGATCCGGCTGACCGCGGAGCAGAAGCAGATGCGCGACCGGGTCCTCGGAGCGATGCCGGCGCCCTGCTGCAAGAAATACTCGATGGCCACCTGCTGCTGCCCGTGCAACCTGGCCAAGAGCGTCTGGGGATTGTCGAACTCCCTGATCGTGAAGGGAGCCGACGTGAAGACCGTTCAGACGGCGGTGTCGAGCTGGCTCGCCTTCTCGAATCCGGGTGGATTCGCGGGCAACGCCTGCGACGTCCCCGCCGGATGCCAGCGCCCGATCCACAAGGACGGCTGCGGCGGAATGAGCGAATCGACCATCGTCGCGTCGAAGTGATTCCGACTCATCAACCCCAAAACGCGGCCGGGCCTGAAAATCCGGCCGACAAGAGGAGGTCTCGAATGAGGCGATCTCGAACGGATCTCGGCATCGGCGCAATCCTGGCGTTCTGGTGCGCGTGGATGCTGCTCGCCGGCACGTCCTCGGCAAACCTGACGATCCAGAAGAAGGCGAAGGAAGCCGGGTTTCCGGCGGTGAACTGCCAGTACTGCCACATCGAGAAACTCCCCAAGAAAGACGCCGTCTCGCACAACGAGCGAGGCCTATGGCTCAAGGCGGAAAAAGCCAAGCGCGGCGCCAAGGAAGTGGATCCGGCGTGGCTGAAGGACTACCCGGGGGACAAGAAGTAACGGAGGAGTCATGAAGAAGCCTGGAAGCGTCGTCCTGATCGTTCTCCTCGCATGGAGCGCGTGGATCCTGGTCCAGGGAACCAGCTCGGCAACGATGCCGATCCAGAAGAAAGCGAAGGAGCTGGGCTTGCCGGTCGAGAGCTGCCTCTCCTGCCATGGGGAAAAGCTCCCGAAGAAGGACGCCGTCACTTACAACGAACGCGGGAAGTGGCTCCAGGCGGAGAAGGAAAAAAGAAAGGCCAAGGAAGTCGACGTTTCGTGGCTGAAGGATTACCCGGGCGACAAGAAGTAGCCGCTTTTCGAACGAGCCGATCGTTTTCAAACGGCCGGCGGTCGAGGATTCCGAGCCGGAAACTGCGCAGGCGCCGGAGTCGATCGGTTCGCCGGCCCTTTCTTCGTCCGCCGCCGGCGCGGAACGAGGTCATCGGGGAAGGCGCTCCATGAGGATGGCGGGAGCAGCGGTCGTTTTCGGCTTGTTCGCGAGCGGCGCCACGCTCGCGGCGAAACCTGCTGTCAAGCCGCCTTCGAACTCCGACTGCCTGACCTGCCACGCGGACGCCGGAGCGCGGCGATCCAACGGAAAGTCGGTTGCCGTCGCGCCGAAAAGGTTCGACGCCTCCGTGCACGGTCAGGCGGGAGTCGCGTGCGTGGACTGCCACGCGGACCTCGCCTCGACCTCGGAGTTTCCCCACAAGGATCGCCTGAAGGCCGTCGACTGCTCCTCGTGCCACGACAAGGCCGGCGCCGCGCATCCGTTCCATCCGGAGATCGCGCTGAACGCGGCGAACCCCTCGAAATCGACCGTGGCGTGCGCCGACTGCCACGGCTCCCACGAGATCACGGGAGTGAAAGACCCGGCGTTCCGCTTCACGGCGGCGCGCCAGCCCGAGGCGTGCGGCAGCTGCCATGACGACGTGAAGACCCATTTCGCCGCATCGGAGCACGGCAAGGCCCTCGCGAGCGGAGTTCAGCCCTCCCCCGCCTGCCTCTCGTGCCACAAGAATCCCGTGACCTCGGGGGCGGGGCTCGAGCCCGCCGCGCTCAAGAGGGCGCAGGAGCGCCTGTGCCTCTCCTGCCACGTCCGCAACAAGTCCGTCGTGAGCCGGATGTCCGCCAACCCGAGTTTCATCTCCGCGTACGAGCAGAGCGTTCACGGCGTCGCGCTCCTGCGCGGAAACGCGAAGGCTCCGACCTGCGTCGACTGCCACGGGGCGCACGACGAACAGAAGGGGTTCAGCACCGCCTCGCTCGTCAACAAGATGCGCGTGCAGCAGGTCTGCGCCCGGTGTCACCCCGCCGAGGAGCACGCGTTCGCCGGCAGCGTGCACGGCGCGGCGGTGCGCAAAGGCAACCAGGACGCACCGGCGTGCACCGATTGCCACGGCGAGCACAGCATCCTCTCGCCGAAGAACCCTCGATCTCCCGTCGCGGCGGCGAACGTCTCGGCCGCCGTGTGCACCCCCTGCCACGGGTCTCTCGCTCTCGCCCAGAAATGGGACCTTCCGCGGGACCGGAGCCAGACTTTCGCGGACAGCTACCACGGTCTAGCGGCGCGCGGAGGCTCGCTCACCGTCGCCAACTGCGCCAGCTGCCACGGCTCGCACGACATCCTGCCGTCGCGCAATCCCGCGTCGCGCGTCCACCGCGCCAACCTCGCGGCGACCTGCGGCGCGGCTGGATGCCACCCCGGGGCGAACGCACGGTTCGGGGCGGGCAGGGTGCACCTCTCCTCGACGCAGACCGAATCGCCCATCGTTTACTGGATCGCCACCCTCTACGTTCTCCTGATCGTGCTCGTCGTGGGAGGAATGTTCGGGCACAACGCGCTCGACTTCGTCCGAAAGGGCGCGCATCAGCTGAAAGTGCGGCGCGGCGAGATCGTCGAGGCGCCTCCCGGCCGCGCGCTCTACCTTCGGATGACCGCCAGCGAGCGCCTGCAGCACGCCGCCTTGACCGTGAGCTTCACGCTTCTCGTCGTCACCGGGTTCATGCTCCGGTATCCGGAAGCCACGTGGGTCGCTGGGATCCGCCACCTGAGCAGCCGCGCGTTCGAATACCGCAGCCTTCTGCACCGCATTTCCGCCGTCGTGATGGTGATCGCGAGCCTGGCCCACGTCGGTTACATCGCCTTCACGGCGCGCGGCCGGCAGCTCGTCCGCGACCTCTGGTGGAGGCCGAAGGACCTTCGCGACGCCATCGGTCTGCTGAAATACAACCTCGGGATCTCTTCTCAAAAGCCGAAGCTCGACCGGTTCAGCTACATCGAGAAGAGCGAGTACTGGGCCCTCGTGTGGGGCACCGTGGTGATGGCCGTCACGGGGATGGTCATGTGGTTCGACAACACGTTCATCGGTCTTTTCGGAAAGCTTGGGTACGACGTCAGCCGCACGATCCATTTCTACGAAGCCTGGCTCGCGACTCTCGCGATCCTCGTCTGGCACTTTTACTGGGTGATGCTCAACCCGGAGACCTACCCGATGAACATGTCCTGGCTGACCGGCAAGCTGTCGGAAAAAGAGATGGAAGAAGAGCATCCGCTCGAGCTCGAGCGTATCCGTGATATTCGAGCGCAACCGGTCAAGGAGCCCGTCCAATGAAGAAGACCCTGCGCGAGTGGCTGCGCCCGATCCTGTTCCTGGGACAGAACCCGATCACGCTGATAGGTGCGGTCCTGACGACGAGCTCGGCGATCACGATCATCGGGTTCTGGCTCTTCGAGCTCGTGCATCGCGGCCCGGTCCCGCCGTACGCGGGGATCGTGATCTTCCTCGTCCTTCCGGGGATATTCGTTCTCGGGCTGCTCCTCATGCCGCTCGGGGGCCTCTGGCGCCGGTACCGGCTCGTTCGCGAAGGCAAGCTGCCGCACGTGTACCCTTCGTTCGATCTGCGCCGCCCGATTCTCCAGCGGGCCCTGCTCTGGATCGCGGGCATGACGTTCGTGAACGTCGCCATCATGGGCACGGCGAGTTACAAGGCCGTCGAGCACATGGACTCGGTCCAGTTCTGCGGCCAGACGTGCCACTCCGTGATGGCTCCCGAGTACACCGCGTACTCGAACTCGGCCCACTCGCGCGTCGCCTGCGTCGATTGCCACATCGGCTCCGGAGCGCCGTGGTTCGTGCGCGCGAAGATCTCCGGGGTGCGGCAGCTCTTCGCGGTCAACCTGAAGACCTACTCGCGTCCGATCCCCTCGCCCGTCCGCAACCTGCGCCCCGCCCGAGACACGTGCGAGCGCTGCCACTGGCCGGAAAAGTTCACGGGCGACAAGCTCCTCATCAAGACGAAGTACGGCGACGACGCCGCGAACACCGCCGCCACTTCCGTGCTGCTGATGAAAATCGGCGGGCACTCCGCCCAGGGGCACGTCGGAATCCACGGCCGCCACCTCGACCTCGCGAGCCGAATCGAATACGTCTCGACCGACGGACGCCGGCAGGTCATTCCGCGCGTCACGTACGTGGATGACTCGGGCAAGAAGGTCGAATACGTCTCCGACGAGGTCAAGACCACGCCCCAGCAGCTCGCCGCGGCGGAGCACCGCACCATGGACTGCATGGACTGCCACAACCGCCCTGCCCACACTTTCCAGCTTCCGGAGCGAGCGGTCGACGAGGCCCTGACATCCGGCGCGATCAGCAAGGACCTTCCGTTCGTCAAGAAGGAATCGGTCGCCCTGCTGCGCGCGGAGTACCCGGACCGCGGCACCGCCTCGCAGAAGATCACGCAGGAGTTCGTCGACTTCTACAAAGCGAAGTACCCCGACGTGTACCAGAACAAGCGCGCGGCGGTGGAATCCGCGAGCCAGCAGGTCAAGGCCGTCTACCTGCGCAACATCTTTCCGGAGATGAAAGTCCGCTGGGGCTCCTACCCCAACAACCTCGGGCACGACGATTTCATGGGATGCTTCCGCTGCCACGACGGAAAACACAAGGCTTCCGACGGCCGCGTCATCGCGGACGACTGCTCCGCGTGCCACCAGGTGCTCGCGATGGAGGAGAAGGACCCGAAGGTCCTGGCCGACCTCGGCATGAAGTAGCAGGAAAACCGCGGCTGGTGAATTTGCATCATCCCGGCCTCTCGGGCGTTGCCTAGAATCGCCGGCAACACAAAACAGGAGGACATCTGGGTATCGCAGACGCCGAAGCGCCGAGAGGCGCAAGTGAGGTCTCCCGCCGCCGCTGGGTGAGCTGGCTGCTCGGTACGAGCGTCGGGGCCACGATCGCCGCCTTCGTCTACCCCATCGTCCGGTATCTCGTTCCGCCCGAGTCCTCCGAGCCGTCCCTGACCGAGTTCGAGCTCGACGTCAAAGCCTCCGACGTCCGGCCCAACTCCGGCCGCATCGTGCCCGTGGGAGGCAAGCCCGTCCTTCTGTTCCGGACGGCCGGCGGAGAGCTCAAGGCTCTGACGGCGAAGTGCACGCACCTCGACTGCACGGTGCAGTATCGCGAAGCGCGCTCCGACATCTGGTGCGCTTGCCACAACGGCACCTACGACACGAAGGGAACGAACGTCTCCGGGCCGCCTCCGCGGCCACTCAAACCGCTCGAGGTCAAGGTCCGTGGCGAAAAGATCACCCTCAAGCTCGCCTGAGGACCTCTCGCCGCTCGCGGCGGCGCGGGAGTGGGCGAGGGACCGCTTCGCGGTCGAGGACCTGCAGCACTTAGCCGCCAAGAAGCAGGTGCCCGTCCACCGCTATACGGTTTTTTATTACCTCGGCGGGATGGCGCTCTTTCTCTTCCTGGTCCAGGTCGCGACCGGGATCCTGCTCCTCCTCTACTACCGGCCGAGCTCGACGGAAGCCTTCGAGAGCGTGCAGTACATGATGGCGGACGTCCCCTTCGGATGGCTCATCCGGTCGATCCACTCGTGGGGCGCCAACGTCTTCGTCGGCGTCGTCTTCATCCACGCGATATCCGTGTTCTTCCTGAAGGCGTACCGCGCGCCGCGCGAGATGACCTGGGTGACCGGGGCGCTTCTGCTTTTTCTGGCGCTCGGCTTCGGCTTCTCCGGATACCTGCTTCCGTGGAACACGCTCGCGTACTTCGCGACGAAGGTCGGGACCGACGTGCCCGCGCAGGTACCTGTGATCGGCCACCTGCTTTCACGAATCCTGCGGGGCGGTTCCGACGTCACCGGCGCCACGCTCTCGCGCTTCTACGGGCTCCACGTCGCGATCCTTCCCGCGATCACGACCGTTTTCCTCGGCCTTCACCTGCTCCTCGTCCAGCGCCAGGGAATGAGCGTGCCTCGCAAGATCGAGCGGGAGGGCGGTCCGCCGAAGACGATGCCGTTCGTCCCCGCCTTCCTCATGCGCGACATGGTGGGCTGGCTCGCTGCCATCGGCGTGCTGGCGGCGCTCGCCGCGTTCTTTCCGTGGGAGCTCGGCGTGAAAGCAGACCCGTTCGCTCCCGCTCCGGCGGGGATCCGCCCGGAGTGGTTCTTCCTCTGGACCTTTCAGGGACTGAAGTACCTCCCCGCGACCGTGCTGGGGATTCCGGGCGAGACTCTCGGAGTTCTCTTTCTCGGCGCCGTGGCGGCGATCTTCGTGCTGATCCCGATCCTCGACCGGAAGCTGTCCCGCGCGTGGAACGCGGCGGCCATCCTCCTGTTGATCGGCGCCGCGATCCTGACCGTCCTCGCGTTGATGCCCGTGAAGGGAGCGGCATGAACTTCTTCCGCGCCGCCGCCGTGCTCGCATTCGCCGGCGTCGCCGCCTTCTCCACCGCACAGGCGCCCGCTCCCGCCGCGAAGAAGGCGGCGGCTCCTGCCGCGAACAGCTGCATCGACTGCCATCTCGCTCTGGACGATCAAAGAGTCACTCCGCCCGCGAAGGCGTTCGCAGACGACATCCACGCGAAGGCCGGTTTCACCTGCGTGTTCTGCCACGGCGGCAACGCGGCCGCGGAGGACCAGGAGCTGGCGCACGACGCGAAGAAGGGCTTCATCGGCAAACCGACCCATGCTCAGATCCCCGAGATCTGCGGGAAATGCCACAGCGACGCGGCAGCCATGAAGCATTTCAATCCGTCGCTGCGCACCGACCAGCTTTCGGAGTACCGCACGAGCGGACACGGCAAGAAGCTCGCGAAGGGCGACCAGGACGTCGCCGAGTGCGCGAGCTGCCATGGCGCACACGGGATCCAGCACGTGAAAGACACGCGCTCGCCGGTTTCGCCGACCCGCGTCGCGCAGACCTGCAACGGCTGCCACGGAAACGACGCGCTGATGAAGAAGCACAACCTGCCGTCCGACGCCTACGCGAAATGGACCAAGAGCGTTCACTACGCGGCTCGGGCGAAGGGGGATGCCTCG
>DASQJK010000303.1:0-7025 GCA_035631095.1 Thermoanaerobaculia bacterium | reverse complement strand
GGGCGAACTACGCCAACACGTTCCTCGAGGGCTTCGGGATCCGGCTGCCGCCGTGGCTCGCCGTCGACTACCAGACGGCGCTGTCGAAGATGCCGGCCGTGGTCGCCGGCGCCCCGCACGTCTTCGGGGTCCCGATCATCTTCAACATCCTGGCGGTCTTCATCGTCACGGTCATCACCATCGTGCTCGTCTGGGGCATCAAGGAGTCGGCGAACTTCAACTTCTGGATGGTCGTCATCAAGCTCCTCGTCCTCGGCTTCTTCGTCCTCGTGTGTTTCAAGTACGTGAAGCCGGCAAACTGGCACCCCTTCGCGCCCAACGGCTTTCCGGGAATCGCTTCCGGCGCGGCGATCGTCTTCTTCGCCTACATCGGCTTCGACGCGGTCTCGACGGTCGCGGAAGAGTGCCGCAACCCGAAGAAAGACATGCCGTTCGGCATCATCGGCTCCCTCGTCATCTGCACCCTCGTCTATGCGGTCATCGCCCTGGTGTTCACGGGTCTGATCCCCTATTCCGCGCTCGTCAAGACTCTTTCGACCGAACAAGCGGAGCCGCTCACCCTGGCGATGAAGTACGTCGTGATGCCGAACTGGATGGTGGGCGTGGTCGCCTTCGGCTCGGTCATCGCCCACACGGCCGTGCTGCTCGTCTTCCAGATGGGTCAGCCCCGGATCTTCTTCGCGATGTCGCGCGACGGGCTCCTGCCGCCGTTCTTCGCGCGGGTGCATCCGAAGTTCAAGACGCCCCACGTCTCGACGATCATCACGGGGATTTTCGTCGGGATCGCGTCCCTGTTCTCCTCGCTCGACGAGATGGTGAACCTGACCAACATCGGGACGCTGTTCGCGTTCTTCCTCGTCTGCATCGGGATCATCATCCTGCGCGTCCGGGAGCCGGGCCGTGAGCGCGGATTCCGTGTGCCCGGCGGGACCTGGTTTCTGCCGATCCTCGGAGCGGGGTCGTGCGTCTTTCTGGCCCGCTACCTGCCGCAGGAGTCGTGGTGGCGATTCGGCATCTGGCTCGTCGTGGGCATGATGGTCTACTTCTTCTACGGGTATCGCCACAGCCGGCTGCGGACGCATCCCGAAGAGAGAGGCCGCTGATCGCCCGCTGAAAACGTGAAACGCGGAAAAAGGGAATCGAAAAAATTCCAGCGCGGTTCCCGTTCCCGATTCGCGCTCCTCCTGCTACCCTGCGAAGCGGAGGTATTTCCATGACCAATCGGCTTCGAACGCTTCTCTTTTCGTTCCTCGTGGTAGGTCTCGCCTCTCCTCTGACCGCCGAGCTGATCACCAAGAAATTCGACTGGCAGCCGGTCGGAGGGATCCAGAAGACCGACATGACGACGACGGACATGGCGGTCTCCGAGATCCGGTTCGATCTGGGAGACACGCTTCCGCCCATCCGGCGTTCCACCGCGAAGGCCATCGTGCGGGTGGACAACAACTCGACCATCGACCAGGAAGTGGGCGTCGCCGTCGCGGTCTTCGACGCCGACGGCAACCTGATCGCGGCCGGCAACGGCGGCAACAAGGTCGGAGAGCTGAACAAGGGCGAGCGCGAGGAGTTCACGGTCCCGTTTTCCTACGTCTACCGGAACTTGAAAAACGCCAGGTCTTTCCTCGTGACCCTCGAGACGAAGCCGAAGGGAAAGGCGAAGTGGACGCCGAGACCGACTCCCGTCCCCTGATCTAGCGGCCGGAAAAGCCCGGCATGTCGCGCTGCGCGTAGCCGGTGAGCTCGGCGTACGCTCTCCCGCGGACGGGCTTTCCGCCCCTCGTCCCCTCGACCCGGCACGCTCCCTCCCAGTAGGTGACGCCGGTCGAGCGGCCGGTCGAGAGCTCCTGGTCCGCGACGAGCGGCGTCAGGCTCGTCGCGAGGACGAGCCGCGGGACGGAGATCTTCCACCCGGAGGGATACACGCCGCCGGACCGCGGAGAGCGCCACCGGCCGGTACTCTCGAGCCGGACGTCGTCCCACCGAAGGCGCACCGGCGGCCCCGCGGCGGGAACGAACACGCCGGAGGAGAAGGGCGTCGCGCCGCCGTCCTTCGTCCGCATGCGGTAGAGCATGAGCTCGGAGCGGTCGTCGAGCTGCAGCGCGAACCAGTCCCAGCCCGCGGCAGCGGCGGGAAGCACGCCGGGCCCCCATTCATGGTCGAACCAGGCGGTTCCGGTCAGCGCGACCGGCCGCCCGCCCCCGGTGACGGTGCCGCGCGCGTCGAGCCGCGAGATCGACACGTAGTGCGAGTACTCGTTCTCTCCGGGACCCTTCCGGGAAAATCCGTTCTCCCCCTGGAGGAGCGGCGGCTTCGCGGCGGTGAGCTCGAGAGAGACCGTGCGGCCCGGGGAGCCCATCTTCAGCCGGTGGATCCCCGCCCGCTCCGAGGCCGACCAGTCCTCGTTGGAGACCTCGAGCTTTCCCTCCGCGAACTCCGCGATTCCAGGAAGCGCGAGGTGGGACTTCTCGGCGAACTCGAAGCGCCCGCGCGCCCCGTCGGTCCAGCCGAAGTGAGCGAGCGCGAGCTCGCCGACGCGAAAGAACGTGAGCTGGAATCCGTAAGCGTTCCCGGACGGGTCGGCGAGGTGCCCGGTGTAGTACCACCACTCGACGGCCGCGTCCGGGTGCGACCCATGGTCGCGAGGAAACTGAAGCGGCACGGGCCCCGGAGCCGCGGCAACGAAACACATTGCCGCCAGGATCCCGCATGCGATCCGCCTCAAGGCGACCCCGTCTTCGCGATCACCCGATCGCCCGATCACCCGATCACCCGATTCTTCCAGTAGCCATAGAGGTGCACGGCGCATCATTCTTCCGCGAGCGCCGCCGCGGGATTGACGCCGGCGGCGACGCTTCCCGGCAGGATCCCGGCGGCGATCGAGGCGGCCAGCACGAGGGCCGCGGCGCCCGCCAGCGCTCCGAACGGGACGTCCAGGGAAACCGTCCAGCCGAACGACTGCGGGTTGATGACACCGAGCAGGATCCACGCGAACGCCGCCCCGGCCGCCACGGCCGCACCGGTCGCGACGAGCCCGGTGAGCAGCGCCTCGACGAGGACGGCCCGGCGGATCTGCCGCCGGGAGCTTCCGATGGCGCGGAGGAGTCCGAAGGCGCGCCGCCTCTCGACGGCGGAGGCGAGAAGCGCGTTCGCGATTCCGAGGATCGCCACGGCGACGGCGATGGCTTCGAGGCCTCTCGTGACGGCAAACGTGCGGTCGAAGATGCGGAGCACCTCGCGGCGGAGATCCCGATTGGTCGTGATCGACAGGGCAAACCGCCCCGCCGAGGCGGCGAGGATCCTCCTGCGGAGCGCGACCGGATCGGTGCCGGCCGCCGCCACCACCGCGACACTCGTCACCCGCCGGTCGTCGAAGAGAGAGATGTAGAGCTGCCGGTCGAGGATCACCGTGCCTCTGTCGTTCGAGTAATCGCGATAGATGCCGCCGACGGGAAAGCTTCTCGGCCCGCCCGGCGTCGGCAGCGTGATGGGCTCGCCCGCGCGTACGCCGAACCGGCGGGCGAACGGCTCCGAAACGAGCACGGCCCCTTCCCGCCTGGCCCGCGACGCCGTCTCGCGTGCATTCTGGCCGCCCAGGAAAGGGAGCCCCCCGAGCCGCGCGACCACGCGGAAGTCGCCGGACGCCAGCGTGAACGGCCGGCCGTCTCGATCGGCCTCGCGCGCGCGGAAGGGGTCGACGGCCGCTACGCCGGGAAAGCCGTCCAGGAAACCGACCACCTCCTCCGGGAGGTCGCCGACGATGCCGGAAGCGCTGCCCGCCGACGCCTTGATCCACAGATCGGACCGCAGGGTCGACTCGACCCAGACCCGGACCGTCTCCCGGATCGACGCGACCGTCACGATCATCGCGAGCGTCATGCCGAGAGCCATGGCGAGCGCCGTCACGGCGATTCCGTTTCGCGCGAGCGCGCCGCCGAAGAAGCGGGCGCCGAGCGGGCCGGGAGCGCCGAAGACGGACCGGAGCGGCCGCCGGAGAAGGGCCGCGCCGCTTCGCACGAGCAGGGGAGCCACGAGCGCGAGCGCGATCACGACGAAGAGGACCGCCGCGAACCCGGCGAGCGGGAATCCGTCTACCGGTGGCGCCAGGCATGCGGCGCCGCCCAGCAGCAGGGAAGCGCCGGCCGCCGCCGTCCGGACGCCGAGGCGCCGCCGGCGAACCGCCTCGACGGAGCCCGCACGCATTGCGGGTGACGGCGAGACCCGCGTCGCCTCGATCGCGGGCAGCACGGCGGCCGCGACGGACGCCGCCAGCCCGACGCAGGCCGCCAGCAGAGCGGGCACGAGATAGCCCGACCCCGTTATGTGGGACGCGGGAAGATAGACGCTCGAAACCGTTCCCGAGACCGCTCGGAGCGCCGCGCGCGCGAGAAAGAGGCCGGCGACCTCTCCCAGGGCCGTCCCGACGAGTCCGACGGCGACGCCCTCGACGAGGAAGACGGCGAAGACGAGCGGGCGGGAGGCGCCGACCGCTTTGAGCGTCGCGATCTCCGGACGGCGGCGCAGGACCGAGATCGAGACCGCGTTGGCGATGAGGAACACTCCGACGAGGAGAGTCAGCGATCCGAGCGCATTCAGATTGAAACGAAACGCGCGAACCATCCGGTCGGCCGACGCGGCGGACCGGTTCGGCGGGTCGATGCGCAGCCCGGCCGGCAGCCGTGCCGCGAGCGCACTCACGGCCCGTGAGCGGTCCTCGCCCGGCCGGAGCACGACGTCCACCCGATCCACCCGGCCCGCTTTGCCGAGGAGCTTCTGCGCGGTGAAGACGTCCGTGATGAGGAGGTCGTCGCCCGCGGCGCGGGCAATCCCGGAGGTCGCGATCCTGCCGGCGACACGAAGCGTGCGGGGCACTCCTCCCGCGACGACGCGGAAGCTCGCGCCGGGCAGGAGACGGTGCCGGCGGGCGAATCCCACCGGAACGAAGACGCCGTCGCGGGACCCGGCGCTCTCGATCGCGGCCCGGCCGTCGGACTCGAGGAGCGACCAGTCCCGCACCGCCGAATCGCCGCCGATGTCCACGCCGAGAAGGTCCACGATCTCTCCGCTCCCGTCGTCGAGAACCGCCACCCCCGTGACCGCCGGGGCGAACGACCCGATGGACCACAAGAACGAAAACCGACGCAGCGCCTCGACCGGAATCCCCGATACCCCGGTGACGGTGAAATCGCTTCTGCCCGAAACGGTGCTCGCCGCGTCGCGAAAGGACTGAGTAACGCTCCGGTTGGCATGGTGGATCGCGGCGACGGCGGCGACGCCGACGGCCACGCCGACAATCGGAAGCACGAGCCGCATCGGATGCCGCCGCGCGGGCCCGCTCACGAGCGCGCGGAAGACGCGGAAGAAACCCTTCACCGCCGCGAGACTGACACGGATTGCGACGCGATTCGAGCGGCCCGGGTGATCATCGCTGGTGTCTTCTAGGCGACGATCTTCCCATCCCGGATCTCGATCCTCCTGTCCGCCCTCTTCGCGGCCGCCTCGGAATGCGTCGCCAGGACGAGCGTCACCTCGCGCTCGCGGCGGATCTCGGCCAGAAGCGCGAGCACCTGCTCGCCGTTTCGCGAGTCGAGATTGCCTGTCGGCTCGTCGGCGAGCAGGAGACGCGCGCCCGTCACGAGCGCGCGTGCGATCGCCACGCGCTGCATCTCGCCGCCGGAGAGCTCGTAAGGGTGGGCGCCGGCGCGGTGCGCGAGTCCGACGCGGGCGAGCAGGCCCCGCGCGCGCTCGTCCGCGTCCGCGCCGCCGTCGAGAAGGCGGGGGAGCCCGACGTTCTCGACGACGTTCAAATGCGGCAGCAGGTTGAAGAACTGGAAGACGATTCCGACCTCGCGCCGCCTGTAGAGGGTCAGCTGCCCTTCGGAGAGGGACCCGAGCTCGCGCCCTCCGACCGAAACCGCGCCGGAAGTGGGGCGGTCGATGCCGCCCAAGAGGTGGAGGAGCGTCGATTTGCCTCCGCCGGAGGGCCCCAGGACCGCCAGGAACTCGCCGGAGGCGACGTCGAGGTCGACGCCGTCGAGAGCGGCGACCGTTACAGGCCCTGCGGCCGTGTCGGACCCGAAAGCCGTCTCCCCTCCCGCGTAGATCTTTCGGACTCCGCGGCAGGCGACGGCGGGCGCCGGCTCGGGGGCGGGACGGAGCACGGCGCCGAGGATATCGGATAGATTTCGCGCCAACGCCGGTGTCGAACTCATCGGACGGCCCGCCGCGCTTCCTCGAGCCGCTCGTCCGGACGTTCCGGCAGCGGCCGCTCGTCGCCGTTCTGACGCGCCGCGAGCTCACGGCCCGCTATCGAGGCGGTGTCCTCGGATTCCTCTGGTCGCTCATCAATCCGCTTCTGCTTCTGCTCGTCTACGCCACTGTCTTCCGGTTCGTCTTCACCCCGCGCGCCGACGTGCGGCCCTACGCCCTGTTCCTCTTCGGCGGCGTGCTCGTCTGGGCGTTCGTGTCGGCCGGCCTCCTCGACGCCGCGGAGACGTTCCGCGCGAACGGGCCGCTGCTCCGGAAGACGACGGTCGCCCCCGAGGTCTTCCCCGCCGTCGCCGTAGGCGCGCGCCTCTCGCATCTCGTGCTGGGTCTGCCGGTTCTGGCGGCCGCGGTCGCCTTCGCCGCCTGGAAGGGCTCCGTCTCGCCCGGTTTTTCCGCCCTGCAGTTTCCCGTCGTGCTGCTGCTGCTCGCCGGCACCGTGTACGGCCTCGCGCTCGCCATTTCAGCGCTGGCGGTGCGGTTCGGAGACGTGCGAGACCTCGTCTCGAACCTCCTGACGCTCGCCTTCTTCGTCACCCCCGTCCTGTATCCGGTCGCGTCCGTCCCGGATAGGTTCCGCGGCCTGCTCTGGCTCAATCCGTTCGCCGTCTTCTTCGCGGCGGTGCACGAGAGCGCTTTTTTCTTCCGGCCCATCTCCGGCCGCATGTGGCTCGGAATGGGGCTCACCACGGCCGCGGCGCTTCTGCTCGGAGGCGCGATCTTCGACCGGCTTCGCGACTCCATCGCGGAGGAGGCGTGACGG
>DASQJK010000302.1:0-2081 GCA_035631095.1 Thermoanaerobaculia bacterium | reverse complement strand
GAACCTCAAGGCCTGGCTCTACCGGATCCTCACGAATACCTTCATCAACCAGTACCGTCGCAAGGCCGCCCGGCCGGATACGACCGAGCTCGACGACGTCGAGGAATCGATCCTGTACCGGCACATGCGCGACGTGAGCCCGGGATCCGCGTCGCTGGACCCGGAGGCCGAGCTCATCGACAACACGCTGTCGAGCGAGGTGACGGACGCGCTCGAGGCGCTGCCCGAGAAGTTCCGGACCACGCTCCTGCTCGACGTCGAAGGGTTCTCCTATAAGGAGATCGCCGAGGTGCTCGACATCCCGATCGGGACCGTCATGAGCCGGCTTCACCGCGGGCGGAAGTTCCTCCAGAAGCGTCTGTACGACGTCGCCCGGGACCGTGGGATCGTCGCCGCTCGCGCGATGCCCAGGCCGGCGGACTAGGGGTGGGCCGGATGGACTGCGCCGATTGCCTGGAGCGCCTGTACGCGTACCTCGATCGCGAGCTGGCACCCGCGGAGGTCACCGAGGTCCGCGCGCACCTCGACGATTGCGGCGGCTGCGAGGACAGCTTCGTCCTCGAACAGCGCTTCCTCGCCCGCGTCCGCGACTGCTGCCAAGAGGATGTGGCGCCGACGGAGCTCCGAACGCGCATCGTCGCCCGACTGCGGATGGAGAGCGACACACCGCTCTAGCTATTGACATCACGCAGGTGTGTGTGTCTAGATAGCAAACAATCCGTGGCCAGAAGGGGGTGATCTCCAATGCCAGCGAAGAAGAAGGCCGCCAAGAAGACGGCCAAGAAGAAGTCCTCGAAGAAGAAGTAGTTCTTTGACGTGTAGCGACGACGAAGGTCGTCGCTCTTTCGTAATCGCGATCCGACACCTTTCGCGATCTCGCCGATCCGCTCTAGGCCTGGGCGGATCGGTTTCTTTTTGCGCGACCTACGCTGACGGAGAATGGGCCGACGATCGATGCCGGAGCTCGACGCGCGCGCCGTGGCGGCCGGCGTCGCGCTCTCAATAGTGGTCGCGATCGTCGCGATTTTCCTCGGTTTTCCGGCCATCGGAGGCCTTGCGGGCACGGCACTCGGCGGCTACGTCGCCGGACGGATGGCCGGGCGCGACGGTCTGTATCACGGCGCGATCGTCGGCATGCTCGGCATCATCGCGGCGTCGATCGCCGCGAGCGCAGGGACCGCCAGCGTGACGAACGTGCTGGCCGACACCGTGAGCATCATCGTCAGCGACGTGCTCATCCTGTCGTTCAGCTCGGCCGGCGGATGGCTCTCGACACGGACCTAGGCGGCTTCGTCTTCCGGGGATAGGGACAGAGATCGATGACCGGGCACTCCGGGCATTTTGGGGTCGGGTTGCAGATCCGGCGTCCATGGAGGATCAAATTCCAGGTCGCCTTGACCCAATCCGGCTCCCGGAACACCGCCCGAAGGTCCTGTTCGATCTTGTCCGGGTCCGTCTGACGGCTGAAGCCGAGCCGGGCGGCGACCCGGGCCACGTGGCGGTCCACGGCGATGGCCGGCACCCCGAAGGCGTTCGCGAGGACGATCGAAGCGGTCTTCCGGCCGACCCCATGGAGCGAGGTGAGGCCCGCCATGTCGCGCGGCACCTCCCCGCCGAAGCGCTCGACGATGCCGAGCGCCGCTCCTTTGACCGCCTTCGTCTTCTGGCGGAAGAACCCGGTCGGTTTGAGGTCACGCTCAAGGACCGCGGTCTTGACGGCGACGTAATCGGCGGCCGTCCGGTACTTGGGGAAGACGACCGTACGGGTGACTTGATTGATCCGTTCGTCCTGGGCCTGCGCGGCGAGGATCGTCGCCACGAGGAGCTGCAACGGATCGGCGAACTCGAGGGTCGGGCCCCAATCGGGATAGGCCTTCTCGAGGCGCGCGAGGACCGTGCGCGCACGGGCGCGCACCTCCGGGGTGACCCTCGGAACGTACGGTCTCTTCGCGACGCGCTTCTTCGGCGCGACCTTCTGTTTTCGCGTGGCCTTCCTCTTCGGTGGGGCGGTCTTCTTCGGGGCGGCCTTGCTCATGGGAAGGCGAGCTCCTCGCCGATGCCCTTCGCTTGCGCGCGCTCGT
>DASQJK010000301.1:0-2647 GCA_035631095.1 Thermoanaerobaculia bacterium | reverse complement strand
CCCAACCTCTCCCCCGCTCGCGGGGGAGAGGAGAAGCTTTTTCGCCTCCGTATCTCATTGACTCGTCGTGTGAGGAGGCGACGTTCCTGGCACGCTATCTGCTCCTCTAAGAGCGTGCCCGGAGTCAGCCGGGCGGTAGCGGTCGCCCCCCGATGGAGAAGGCCGCCGACGAGGAGAAACCCGAGGCCCTTTCGGGGTCTTGGAATCAGAAGGAGCGTGCCCCATGCGGAATACGTGTAGAAATTTTCTGGCGATGATCATCCTCGCCGCCGCGGCCACGGTCGCCACGGCACAGGATCCCAACGCGAACCCGCAGCAGCCGCCGCCGATGCCGCAGCCGCAGCAGCAGGTTCCCCCTCAGACGAATCCGAATCCGGACGCCGCGCAGCCGCAGGCTGCTCCCAATCAGGACCAGGCGCCGGCTCCGGCCATCGAGCCGCAGTCTCAGCCGACGGACCAGGCTTCGGTGAAGGGCCAGAAGCAGACGGAAGTGAAGACGACTCGCAGCTCGCGCTCGAACCTGAAGGCGCAGGCCACGAAGAAGTCCCAGAGCTCCAAGGTGACCGAGACGACGGTGGCGCCTTCGGCCGGCTCGCCCGAGAGCTCGGCGTCCGCCGCCGCGGCGGGAACCTCCGCCACGTCGGGCGACAGCGGCACCGGCAATCCTCCCCCTCCCGCGGACGCGGCCGGCAGCACGGCTCCTCCGCCGCTGGCGGCAGGACCCGCGACGGATGCTTCGGCGAGCAACGGCAACAGCCAGTCTTCGACGACGGAGACGACGACCCACTCTTCCGGCATCTCCGGCTGGGTGCTCGGCGGAATCCTTCTTCTCGGACTGATCTTCGTGGTCGCGATGACGGCCCGCCGCCGCCGCGAGGAGCGCGTGTCGATTTATGACCGTGACATCACCGGGACGACGGTCACGACGACCCGCACCACCACGACGCGTCCGATTACGGGTGAATTCGCGCACATCCCGCGTTCCTGACGATTGAGCGCGGAAGCTGCGAGGGCGGGGGACGGTACCCCGCCCTTTTCCTTTGTTCCTCGGAACGAAAGTTGCTTCCTTTTTCGGGCGTTCCCGTTCTAACGACGAATTCATACAAAGGAGTACCCATGAAGAAACCGCAAGTCGATGAGCTTCTCTACCAGGCCCTGGAGACGGAGCTCGGAGGAGTCGAGATCTATCGCGCCGCCATCGAATGCGCCGACAACGACGAGCTTCGGGAAGAGTGGGAAGAGTACGGCCGCCAGACCGAACAGCACGTCCGCATCGTGCGCGGCGTTCTCGAAGAGCTCGGCCTCGACCCCGAGAGGGAGACGCCCGGCCGCCGGGTCGTCCGCATGAAAGGCCAGAGCCTCGTCGAAGCGATGCGGATGGCGAAGCAGGAGGGCCCGCCCGAGGCCGCGCAGCTCGTCGCCGCCGAATGCGTCGTGGACGCGGAGACCAAGGACCACCAGAACTGGCACCTGATCGGGGAGATCGCCAAGAAGGCTCCCGCCTCGGCGAAGAGGGCGCTGCAGGAAGCGTACGACCAGGTGGAGGACCAGGAGGACGAGCACCTGTACCACACGAAAGGATGGGCGCGCGAGCTGTGGCTCGACTCTCTCGGTCTTCCCGCGGAGCTGCCGCCGCCGGAAGAGGAGGAGGATGTCGAGAGCGAGCTCGAGGAGGCTCTCATCAACGAGGAGCGCAAGGCCGAGCCGGCCGAACAGGAGCGCGTCGCGCGCGCCGAAAAAGGCAAGTCGGGCGGCCGCAGCGCGCCGTCCCGCGCGGCCTCGTCGCGCCGCGGTGAAACCGCGCCCGGTCAGGACCGCGGCCGCGGGAAGAGCCGCCGCCGTCCCTCCGAAGCGTAAACGCCGTCGACAGCCGTCTCGCCCTCCCGGGCGGGACGGCTGCTTCCGTCACAGGAACGAGAGCCAGCCGCCCGGCCGCTCCGCCTTGAGGGCGGCGAACGCGCGGCAGGTGGGATAGAGAAGCAGCGCGACGGCCGCCGTGGCGCCCCAGACGGCAGCGAGCCCGTATCCATAACCCTCCGGGTGAGGGCCCGGCATGTACGGGTGGTTCGCGAACATCCAGGGGATCACCCGGCCGTAGCGGATCGCCGAAAGCGCCGCCGCGATCGCGTGCGCGAGCCAGATGTGGAGCACGTAGAAGAAGAGCGGCACGCGTCCGAACACCTCGAGGAACCGGCCGGCGACGCCGCGAAGCCTCTCCGCGAAGGGCACGGCGAGGATCGTCGGTCCGAGGGTCATAAGGAGGAACAGAAGCGACGCCGGGTATTTCCGCGTGTTCAGAAAAGCGAGCACGGAACGCGCGGCGGAAGGCTGCGGCTTCCACGGAGCGGGATTTCCGTAGAGGTTCCAGCCCCTCAGCACCAGAAACAGAAGGATGGCCGCGCCGCCGATCGCGAGGCAGGCGCGCCGCCGGCGCTCCTCCGGCCAGGTGAGCACCCGTCCGAACGCGTAGCCGAGCGCGATCACGCCAATCCATGGAATGAGCGAGTACAGGACGGCGAAGACCGGTCCTTCTTTCCCCGCTGAGAACGTGCCGCCCAGGTACGTGAGCTGCCAGAGCCAGGCGTGCGGACTCGAGAAGAGCGCGTCGGCGTGCGCGGGGAGCCAGCGGTCGATCAGGTTGTGGCCG
>DASQJK010000300.1:0-15517 GCA_035631095.1 Thermoanaerobaculia bacterium | reverse complement strand
CCCTAGCACGCGGGTTTTCGGGGGTCAACACGTCCTTTCGGCGCGAGCGCGGCGATAGACTCGACCTGAAAAAAGGGGATTTCATGGCCGTCGTTCGCATCGACAATCTTCCAGGGTCCGGTCCCGAACGCGAGCGCGAATGCTGCCGCGCGCTCGAGAAGGGAGACGTGCTTCTCTTCCCCACGACTCCCTTTCGGATCTCCGAAGAGGACCGCGCGTTTCTTCTCGAGCGGCGCCAGGCGGAAGCGGGTTATCACAAGAACATCGCATACCGTCCGGAGAGCGGCCGCGTCACGGGAGTGGCTCGGCAGCACCCCGAAGACGCGCGCAGGCTCCGAGAGGTCCTCGGCCGCTACTCCCGCACGGTCGTCGAGTTCACTTCGGAGCTCCTGCCGGCGTACTCGCACGGCTGGAAGATCGACTACGCCAGCTTTCGTCCGCAGGAAGAAGCCGGCCGCAGGCTCTCGCAGCATTCGCGCAACGACCTCCTGCACGTCGACGCGTTTCCTACGCGGCCGACCCGCGGCGACCGGATCTTCCGCGTCTTCACGAACGTCAATCCCGAAGCCCCGCGCAAGTGGAAAACGGGCGAGACGTTCGAGGAGCTCGCGGAGCGGTTCGCCGTCTCCTCGGGAATCCTCGACCGCGCCGCGAGGCCCGGTTTGGTCCGCGGCATGCTCCGCCTCGCGAGCTCTGCGGGTCTGCCCGTCCGCTCGCGGCCGCCGTACGACGAGTTCATGCACCGCTTCCACAATTTCCTGAAGGACAACGGCCCGTACCAGGAGAGCGCGCGCGCCGAGCGGATCGACTTCCTTCCGAACGCCTCGTGGATGGTCTTCACCGACAGCGTCACGCACTCGGTCCTCGAAGGGCAGTTCGCTCTCGAGCAGACCTTCATCATCGGGCGCGAGACTCTGGTCTTCCCGGAACGCGCTCCGATCGCGATCCTCGAGCGGATGGCGGGGAGAGCGATGGCCTAGGCAGCTGTCAGCTGTCAGCTGTCAGCTCTCAGCTCTCAGCTGTCACTACTGATAACTGACAACCCCGCGGTTTTCCCCTAAGATCGGTTTGGTGCTGCCCTTCCGTCGATTTTTCCTGGTTGTTCTCGCGGTCGCGATCGCTCCGTGCGCATTCGCGCAGAACCCGGTCGTCGGACCGCGCGCGGCGGGGATGGGCGGGGCTTCGGTCGGCGTCGCGGACGACGGGACCGCCCTGTGGACCAATCCGGCCGGGCTCGGGCGGGATCCGCGGATCGACATCGAGATTTTCGGCGGCGCCGTCGCGACCAACCGTGGGGACTTCACGGCGGCCGTGGACCGTCTCTCGTCCATCGACCTGGACCGGATCCGGCGGGGTCTCGACTTGAATCTCATCCCGGGTGCGGTTCGCGACCTCGTCTCGCTCGCGCGTCCAGGGACGGGCGTCGTCGGGTCCGGCACGGCCGGGCTCGTCGTCGGCAAGAGCGGCTTCGCGCTCGGAATCGGCGATGTCGCCTACGCCGGCGTATACCCCATCATCGACCTCGTCAACGTGCTGCCTCCGGCGGTGGATCCGGCGCGTTCGTTCAACCTCAACCGCACCTCGCTGAGCTTCGCCGGCCTCGAGGCGCGCGAGGCGAGGCTCGGCTACGGGACCTCTCTGTTTTCGAGCCTTCTCTACGTCGGCGGAGCCGTCCGCTACATCAAAGGCCGCACCTACTTCGTGCGGGAGAGCCTGTTCGACGAGGACCTCTCCGACCCCGTCGCGGTCGCACGCAAAGCCTTCCGCGAGAACCAGCGCGACACGAACAAGCTCGCTTTCGACGCCGGCGCGATGCTGAACCTCGCGGGCATCGTGAGGGTCGGGCTCGTGTCGACCTCGATCAACGAGCCGGAGTTCGACGTGGCCGACCCGGCCTCGGTTCCAGGCGGCGTCCCCACCCTCGCCGGCGCGCCGAAGACGCTCCGCCTGCCGCGGACCCTGCGGGCGGGAGTCGCGGTCCAGCCGGTGGGAGTGCTCCTCGTCGCGATCGACTACGACCTGCGGGAGACCGCCACCCTCATCCCGGGAGCAGGCAGCCGGCAGCTGGCCGCGGGCGTCGAGCTGAAGCTTCCCCTGGTCGCCATCCGCGCCGGCGGGTTCAGGGACCAGGCGGCGATCGATCCGCACTGGGCGTACTCCCTCGGGTTCGGGCTCGGGCTCAAGATGCTTTCCGTCAATGCATCGGTGGTCTTTTCGACGGAGGGCGGGACCTCCCTCTCCTCGACGAACCGGCGCGACCTCGGCGGCGCCGTCGACGCGCGGTTCCGCTTCTAGGCGCGACGGCCGATTCCATGAGCCGATTTGCGACCCTGGCATCCGACCTCGGCTCGTCCGCCCGGACCGGCGTTCTCTCGACCCCCCACAGCGAGATCGAGACACCGTGTTTTCTTCCCGTCGGGACGCGCGGCGCCGTGAAAGGCGTCGAGTTCGACCGGCTCGAGTCCTGGGACTGCCGTGCGGTCCTCGCGAACACGTACCACCTCATGGTCCGGCCCGGCATCGATCTGATCCGCAAGGCGGGCGGGCTCCACGCCTTCATCGGCTGGGCGCGCGCAATCCTGACGGACTCGGGCGGATTCCAGGTGATGAGCCTCGCTTCGACGCGCCGGATCACCGAAGAGGGAGTCGAGTTCCGGAGCCCGGAGGACGGAACGCGCCACTTCCTGACTCCCGAAGGCGCCATGGAGCTGCAGTCGGAGTTCGGAGTGGACATCGCCATGGTGCTCGACATCTGCCCGCCTTTTCCCGCGGAGCGCGAGGAAGTCGAGAGCGCGTGCGAGATGTCCGCGAAGTGGGCCGCTCGGTGCCTGAAGTCCTACACGGGTCCCGGCCTCCTGTTCGGGATCGTCCAGGGCGGGACCCACGAAGACCTCCGGAAGACGTCCGCGGCGCGGCTGCAGGAGCTCGGCTTCGCCGGATACGCGATCGGGGGAGTCGCCGTGGGGGAATCCAAGGACGCTATCCGGGCGATCACCGAATCGACGGCGGCGCTCCTCCCGGCGGACCGCCCGAGGTACCTCATGGGGGTCGGCACCCCCGCGGACCTGCTCGCCTCCGTCCGGTCGGGCGTCGACCTCTTCGACTGCGTGCTGCCGACCCGCAACGGACGGATGGGCCACGCCTACACGTCGGAGGGCGAAGTCGTCATCAAGCACGAACGTTTCAAGTCCGACCTCTCGCCGCTCGATCCGGCGTGCGACTGCCCGGTCTGCCGCCGGCACACCCGCGCCTACGTAAGGAACCTCTTCGTTCTAAAGGACTTTTCCGCTCCTCTGCTCCTCTCGCTGCACAACGTCTACTTCTATCTTCGCTGGATGAAGACGATCCGCGCCGCGATCCGCACGGGAACGCTCGGCGCGCTGAAGTCGCCGCCGGAGGAGAAGATCGGGAGCTGAAAGCTGACGGCTGACGTCTGACGGCGGCCTCATATGCTGCGCGCATGAAAACCGCCCTGCTCGTCCTTCTCGCGGCTCTGACCGTCGACAACGCTTCCGACCTCAAATCCCGCGCCGACCGCATCCACCGCTCGGCCATCGTGATCGACACCCACGAAGACGTCCCGGAGCGGCTGGGAACGGAGTGGGTGGACCTTTCCGTCCGCAACAAAACGGGGCACGTCGACATCCCGCGTTTGAAAGAGGGCGGGGTCACGGGCGCGTTCTTTGCCGCGTACGTTCCAGCGAGCTTCGCCAACGGCGGCGCCGCCCGGAAGACGCTCGAGCTGATGGACCTGATCCACAGGCTCGCGGAGCGCCATGGCGAGCTCGTGTTCGCGGACTCGCCCGACGGCGTGCGCGCTGCCAAACGCGCCGGGAAAATCGCGGTCCTGATCGGCATCGAGGGCGGCCACGCGATCGAAGACTCGCTCGGCGCTCTCTCCTCCTTCGCGCGGCTCGGCGCGAGGTACATGACGCTGACGCACACGAATACGAATCACTGGGCCGACTCGTCCGGCAATTTTTTCGCGTGGGACTTCGACCCCGGGAAGGTCGCCGTTCACGAGGGGCTGACGGCGTTCGGGCGCGAGGTCGTCCTGGAGATGAACCGCCTCGGGATGCTCGTCGACGTCTCCCACGTGTCGGACAAGACGATCGCCGACGTGCTCGCGACCTCGAAGGCGCCCGTCTTCGCGTCCCACTCGTCCTGCCGGGCGCTGTCCGGGATTCCACGCAACCTGACGGACGACCAGATCCGCGCGATCGCGGCGAAGGGCGGCGTCGTGATGGTCAACGTGAGCTCGACCTTCCTCGACCAGAAGGTCGTCGACGAATTCATCCGTCAGAAAGCGGCGCTCGCGCCGAAGTTCGCCGAGATCGCGCAGCGGCTCGGGAACGATCCGGCGAGACGCGAGGCGGAGATCGCCGCGTTGATCGAGAAGCTCCCGCGAGGGCGGACCGACTGGAAGAAGGCCGTGGACCACATCGAGCGGATCATGAAGATCGCCGGGCCGAAGTCCGTCGGCCTCGGAACCGATTTCGACGGGATCCCCGATCCCCCGGCTGGACTCGAGGACGTTTCAAAGCTCCCGATGCTCACCGAGGAGCTGCTGCGGCGCGGGCACTCCGAGGAGGATGTGCGCGGAGTCCTCGGGGAGAACTTCCTCGCTTTCTGGGAGAGGGCCAGGGCGGCGACGGCACGCATCGAGCCGGCGAAGCTGCCTTTGCCGCTCATGACCTCCGCGGCGCGGTGAAATCTCGCCACCTCACGATCTCGTGATCTCGCGATCGCTCGGCATATAGTTCCCCGCCATGCTTACGTCGCTTCTTCAGCAGGCGCCGCCCGCGGCGCCCAACGCCCTCATGCAGTTTGCCCCGATCATCTTCATCTTCGTGATCTTCTATTTCCTCCTCATCGCTCCCATGCGCAAGAAGCAGAAGGCGACGGCGGACATGATCGCGAAGCTGAAAAAAGGCGACGAGGTGATCACCACCGGCGGGATCTACGGGCGGATCACCGCCGTCGACGAGGAGCGCGGAACGATCGTCCTCCAGATCTCGGACAACACGAAGGTGAAGATGGCCCGGAGCGGCATCGCAGGCCCGGCGGGGGAGCCGGAGGTTCCGGCGAAGACCTAGTCGCGGCGGCGAGCCGCGCCGGTCCGGGGGCCGCCCGACCGAAGAGCGGCCGAACGGACCGCTTACTAGACGGCCCGCCCTCCTTTCAGTAGACTCCACCGTTCTTTCCAGGGAGGGCTCGTTGGGAAAAAAGGTCCGCTGGCGCATTCTCCTGATCGTTCTCGTCGTGGTCGCCATGGTGGGCGGCTACGTGGCCACCGGGTACTCTCACGCGAAGAAAGAGTGGCTCGGGCCGGGCAATCCGCCGCTCTCGGAGGCTTTGAAGCGGGGCATCAAGCTCGGCCTCGACCTGCGGGGCGGAATCCACCTCGTCCTCCAGGTGAACACCGGGGACGCCGTGAAGGCGGAGCGCGACGAGGCCGTCGAGCTGGTCCAGAGCCAGGCCCGCGCCCAGGGCGTCACTCTCGGGGCCGCCGAGCTGCCGTCGGAATCTTCCTTCGTCATCGGCAACGTCTCCGACGACAAGAAGCTGGACGAAATCGCGAAGAGGTGGATCCCCGACTGGACGGCCGGCTCCGCCGGAGGCAAGTGGTCCTTCGTTCTGAAGGACGCGGCGAGGCGGGCGACGGAGGACAACGCCGTGTCCCAGGCGATCGAGACGATCCGCAACCGCGTCGACGAGTTCGGCGTCGCGGAGCCGCTGATCGCGCGCGAGGGAACCGACCGGATCCTCGTTCAGCTGCCGGGCATCGACGACCCCAAGCGCGTCAAGGACCTCATCAAGAACACGGCGTTCCTGGAGCTGAAGCCCGTCGAGAAGGGGCCTTCCACCGACAAGGCCGCGCTGCTCGCCGACACGGGCGGCCAGGTCCCGCCCCAGTCCGAGCTCGTCGAGGGCAAGCCCGAGTCGGGCCAGCGCCAGACGCAGTGGTATCTCGTCCGCAAGAGCGCCGTCATCACGGGCCGCGATCTGAAGAACGCGCGGCCGACCCACGGCCAGTACGGCGCCAACGCGGTCTCCTTCTTTCTCACGGCATCGGGGGCCGAGAAGTTCAGTGCCTGGACCGGGGCGAACGTCGGCAAGTACCTGGCGATCGTCCTCGACAAGCGCGTGCAGTCGGCGCCCACGATCCACGAGCGGATCAGCGACCAGGGGCAGATCTCCGGAAGCTTCACTCCCGAGGAGGCGAACGACCTCGCGCTCGTTCTGAGGGCGGGCGCGCTTCCCGCGGGGCTGACGTACCTCGAGGAGCGGACCGTGGGCCCCTCCCTGGGGCTCGACTCGATCCGCCGAGGGATCACGGCCTCGGTCGCGGGAGCGCTGCTCGTTTTCGCCGCCGTCGTCTTCTACTACAGGCGCGCGGGGTGGAACGCCGTACTCGCCCTGGTGCTGAACGCGATCCTGCTCCTCGGCGCGATGTCGCTCTTCAACGCCACTCTGACGCTCCCCGGAATCGCCGGCTTCATCCTGACGATCGGCATGGCGGTCGATTCGAACGTGCTGATCTTCGAGCGCATCCGTGAGGAGCTGCGGGCGGGGCGCGCCCCGAAGACCGCCATCGAAAACGGGTTCTCGAAGGCCTTCGCGACGATCATCGACACGCACATCACCGTCATCATTTCCGCGATCTTCCTTCTCCAGTTCGGCACCGGGCCGGTGAAGGGATTCGCGGTCACGCTCATGATCGGCCTGCTCATCTCCGTTTTCACGGCGGTCTTCGTGTCGCACACCGTGTTCGAGCTCGAATACGGCCGCCGGCAGCACATCGACGCGCTCTCCATCTAGAGAGACAGCGGAAGGACTTCCATGGAACTGTTTCGCGAAACCAACATCAATTTCCTCCGCTGGAAGTGGTGGGCGATCGGCGCCTCGTGGGCGCTCATCCTCATCGGCCTTCTGGCGATCTTCGTCCAGAAGGGCCTGCGTTTCGGGATCGACTTCGCCGGCGGCACGCAGATCGCCCTGAAGTTCCGGGAACGGCCGGACATCGACCGGCTCCGCAAGCTCCTCGACGCCGGCAATTTCGGCGACACCGGCATCCAGCGTTACGAGGCGCCCGAGAAGAACGAGGTGCTCGTTCGCGTCCAGCAGCAGAAGAAGGAAGGCCGCGACATCACCGCCGAAGTGCTCGCGCTCCTGCGGCAGGGGCTCGGCGCTTCCAGCGATCCCGCGCGCCTCGACCTGAATATCCAGGGGCGGGACAACCTGGCGGCCAGGCTCATCGCGGCCGATCCGGACCGCGCCGCCGGCAAGCCCGGGACCACGCCGGCCGATTACTACGCTCGCGTCGCGGAAGAGATCGTCGCTCAGCGCTCCCGGCTCGGCATCTTCCGGTCGCCGGCCGACGTCGACGCGGTCCCCAGCGTCTCCACCGCGGTCAAAGACTGGGTGAAAGCCAACACGACCACGGGACCGTTCGTGCTGCTTTCGGCCGAGAACGTCGGCCCCCAGGTCGGGGCCGATCTGCGCAAGACCGCGCTCTGGGCGATCGCGACCTCCATGCTCGGAATGCTCATCTACATCGGATGGCGCTTCCGGTCGCTTCCCTTCGGCGTGGGCGCCGTCGTCGCATTGATCCATGACACGCTCATCACGGTCGGCCTGCTGGCGCTCATGGGCCGCGAGTTCAACCTTGTCGTGGTCGCCGCGATCCTCACTCTCGTCGGTTACTCGGTGAACGACACCGTCGTCGTGTACGACCGCATCCGTGAGAACCAGCGCTCCCCGAAAAAAGAGCCCCTCGAGAGCGTCATCAACCGGTCGATCAACCAGACGCTCTCGCGGACGATCCTGACCTCCGGAGCGACGATGCTCGTGGTGGTCGCTCTCTTCATCCTCGGTGGCGAGGTGCTGAACACGTTCGCGCTGACGCTCATCATCGGCATCATCATCGGGACGTACTCCTCGATCTACGTCGCCGCCCCGATCGTGATCATCTGGAGAGACTTCTTCGGCAAGCGCAAGCTCGCGGCCGTGCCCGTCGTCCCGGCCCGGAGCGCCGCCCCAGCGCCGGCCCCCAGGCCCGTGCCTCCGCCGGCGGCCGTCCAGAACAAGAGCGGCGGGTCGGGCAAGCGAAAGAAGAACCGGAGATAGAGAGCGCTTCGCTTAGAACAGACAGCTTCAGTCTGTTCACGGCCCGAGTAGTCTCACTGGTAACCCAGGCGACGCGGCCGCCTTACTCCAAGCGCCCCCTCTCCCTGCTACCCTAAAGGGTCATGATCCGCTTCGAGGAAATCCTCGAGAAGGTCGAGGCTTACAACCCGCAGAGCGACCAGGACCTGCTTCGGCGGGCCTATGTTTTCTCCGCTCGTGAGCACAAGGGGCAGGTCCGCCGGTCGGGCGAGCCCTACCTCGTTCATCCGCTGAACGTCGCGGCCATCCTGGCGGACCTGAAGGCCGATGACGTTTCCATCGTCGTCGGGCTCCTGCACGACGTCCTCGAGGACACCCTGACCACCAAGGACGCGATCTCGCAGCAGTTCGGCGCCGACGTAGCCGACCTGGTGGACGGGCTCACCAAGATCGGGCGGTTTTCCTACGTGTCCCGCGAGGAGGAGCAGGCGGAGACCTTCCGCAAGATGGTCCTGGCGATGGCCGCCGACCTGCGGGTCGTCCTCGTGAAGCTCGCCGACCGGCTGCACAACATGAGGACCCTCCAGTTCCTGCCGGAAGGGAAGCGCCAGGAGATCGCCCGCGAGACGATGGACATCTACGCCCCGATCGCGAACCGCCTCGGCATGGGCCTTCTGAAAGGCGAGCTCGAAGACCTCGCGTTCCTGCATCTCGAGCCGCAGGAATACGAGCGCGTGCGGCAGGAAGTCGACCGCAACCTCGCCGGGTCGGAGGCTCTCATCGAACAGATCCGGCAGGAGCTCGCTCGAAGCCTGGCCGAGGCCGGGATCCCGGGGGAGGTGACGGGCCGCCGCAAGCGTTATCACTCGATCGCCGCCAAGATGCGGCGCCGCGGCGTCGACGTCGCGCAGCTTTACGACGTGCTCGCATTCCGCGTGGTCATGGCCGAGACGCGCGACTGCTATGCCGTGCTGGGCCTGATCCACCAGCGGTGGCGCCCCGTTCCGGGCCGGATCAAGGACTACATCGCGATGCCGAAGCCGAACTTCTACCAGTCGCTGCACACGACCGTGATGAGCGACTCCGCACAGCCGTTCGAGGTCCAGATCCGCACGCGGGAAATGGACCTCATCGCGGAGCGGGGAATCGCGGCGCACTGGAAGTACAAGGAGGGCAAGCTCGGCTCTCCCGCCGACGACGCCCGGTTCCAGTGGCTCCGCCAGCTCGTCGACTGGCAGAGCGACGTCTCGGATCCGCGGCAGTTTCTCTCGTCGCTGAAGGTCGACCTCTACCCGGACGAGGTCTACACGTTCACGCCCAAGGGCGAGGTGTTCGCGTTCCCGCGCGGCGCAACGGCCGTGGATTTCGCGTACCGCGTGCACACCGACGTCGGGCATCGCTGCGTGGGGGCGCGGGTCAACGGCCGGCTCGTTCCTCTCAAGACCGCGCTCGCCAACGGCGATATCGTGGAGATCCTCACCTCGCCGAATCAGACGCCTTCGCGCGACTGGCTCTCTTTCGTCTCCACCAGCCGGGCGCGCCACAAGATCCGGCAGTTCATCCACGTCGAGGAGAAGCGTGAAGCGATCGAGCTCGGCCGTCGGCTGCTCGACAAGGAGCTCAAGAAATACCGCCGCAGCCTGAAAAAAATCGAGCAGCACGGGGACCTCGGCCAGGCGCTCTCCGACTGGGGTTACAGCCGCACCGAAGACCTCTTTGCGGCCCTGGGCTACGGAAAGCTCGCGCCGAGGAGCGTCATCGAGCGCTTCGTGCCGGCGGACGAGCTCGCACGACCGGAGGTCGCCCGCGACACCGCGGTCTCACGCGTGGTTCGCAAGATCCTTCCGGGCTCCCCGGACATCGTCGTCGTCGGGCACAATGACCTGCTCGCGTCGCTCGCGAAGTGCTGCACGCCGGTACCCGGCGAAAAGATTCTGGGTTACATAACGCGGGGGAGAGGCGTCTCCGTCCATTCGGAGAGCTGTCCCAACGTGAAGAACCTCCTCTACGACCCGGAGCGACGGATCGACGTCGCCTGGGCGGGAGAGAAGAAGACGGCGTACGCGATCGAGCTCGAGGTCGTGTGCGACGACCGACCCGGGCTGCTGGCGGACCTGACGTCCGCGATCGCGGGCGCGGGATCCAACATCCGGCGGATCGAAGCGCGCGCGGAGGAGTCGTCGAAGAGGAGCGACATTGCGATCTCGCTCGAAGCCCTCGACGTGAAGCACCTCGAGAAGATCCTCGCGAGGCTGAAGCTCGTGCCGGGTGTGCGGGACGTGGTCAGGAAGTACAACGTGCCGGATCGGGGGACGGGGTAACGGCGCCTGAAGCGCCGCGCTTCTTCAGCTCTTCGCCGCCGCCCTCGCGAGCGGCTTCGTCACCTTCCCCGACCTTATGCATCGCGTGCACGCGCGGACGCGCTTGCCGCCGCCTGACTCGGAGACGGCTCGCACGGACTTCAAGTTGATGTGCCACTTGCGGTTGGTGACGTTGTTGGCGTGGCTGACGCGGTGCCCCGCTCGGGGGATTTTTCCGCAGAACTGACACTGCTGGGCCATGGGGGTTCCTCTCTTCCAAAAAAACGCCGCATCCTACACTCAATCAGCCACATCGACAAGCTCGGCTGTCAGATCCCCGGCTTGCGGCGGCGGCCGGGAACCTTTCGTGCTGCCGTCACCTGTCACCTGGCACCCGTCACCCGCCACCGAAGGACCCTTTCCCGATCGCCGCTAAATCCTTCTCCGCCTGAAGGGTTTCCTGTCCGAAGCGCTTGACTGTAGAAAATCCTTCTGTTACTTTGGCTGTCAGCCGTAATAAGTCTCAGTCAAAGCCCGTAACCGTATTAATTTTTTCGGTGAGGGTTCTGTGCTTTTCAGGAAGTCAAAAAACCTGGTTGGCCTCGACATTGGTTCGTCGGCGGTCAAACTGGTGGAGCTGAAAGACGCCAAAGGCGGGGGTTATCGCCTCGTCAAGACGGGCATGGAAAGCCTCTCCCCCGAGGCGATCGTCGACGGCGCGATCATGGACGCCTCGCTCGTCGTCGACACCGTCAACCGGGTGGTCTCGGCGCTGTCCGTCCGCAACAACGACTTCGGGACCTCTCTGTCGGGCCACTCCGTGATCATCAAGAAGATCTCCCTGCCGACCATGTCGGCCGAGGAGCTCGCCGAGTCGATCCGCTGGGAGGCCGAGCAGTACGTCCCGTTCGACATCAACGACGTGAACCTCGACTACGTCGTGCTCGAGGCCGCCGCCGGCGAGACCATGGACGTCCTCCTCGTCGCGGTCAAGAAAGACAAGATCGGGGACTACACGAGCGTCATCACCCAGGTCGGAAAGACCCCGGCGCTGGTCGACGTGGACGCCTTTGCCCTCCAGAACGCCTACGAAGCGAACTATCCGGTCGAGCCCGGCCGGGTCGTGGCCCTCGTGAACATCGGCGCTTCCGTCACGAACGTGAACATTCTTTCGGGGACGAACACGATCTTCTGGCGCGACATCTCGTTCGGAGGCAACCAGTACACGGACGCGATCCAGAAACAGTTGTCGCTCGCCTTCGAGCAGGCGGAGTCGCTCAAGAAGGGAGAGGGGGCGGGGGAGCACACCCTGCAGGACATTCTCCCCATCCTTCGCTCCGTCTCCGAAGACCTCGCCCAGGAGCTGCAGAAGACCTTCGACTTCTTCATCGCGACCACGTCCACGGAAAAGATCGACCAGCTCTTCATCGCGGGCGGCTCGTCGCGGGTCGTCAATCTCGACACGCAGCTCAAGGACCGGTTCGGAATCCCGGTCGAGATCATGAATCCGTTCCGCCAGATCGACATCGCCGGCAGCTCGGTTTCGCCGGAATGGCTGACGGAGAACGCGCCGAGCCTCGCGGTCGCGGTCGGCCTCGCGGTCCGTCACATCGGAGACGAATCGGCGTGATCCGGATCAACCTTCTCACCGAGGCCAAGGCGGCCGCGGCCCGCAAGAAGACGCCCGTTCTCCCGACGGGAGCGCGGCTCAACAACCTCCTCTTCATCGCGGGAGTCGCGGCCGGCATCGTCTACATCGCCGCGATGGGCTTTTACCTCATTCAGAAGCGCCGGAACCTCGACGAGGAGATCGGCAAGGCGCGGATCGAGGCGGAACGACTCCGCTCGATCATCGAAGAGGTGAAGGGCTACGAGACCAAGAAGGCGAGTCTCGAGGAAAAGATCGAGCTCATCAACAAGCTGAAGACGAACCAGAAGGGTCCCGTCCGGCTGATGGACGAGGTCTCCCGCGCGCTTCCCGACCTCGTCTGGCTGACGAGCCTCGACGTGGTCGGCGAGACGATCACGATGCGCGGCAAGACGCTGTCTCCGAACGCCGTCGCCACGTACCTCGAGAACCTGAAGAAGAGCCCGTTCTTCGCGGAGCCCGTCTTCAAGAATCTCGGCCAGGACGGCGGAAATCAGGGCATCTACAGCTGGGAAATGAACCTCGTTTTCCACCCCGGCGCGGGTCTCGCCGGCGCAGGCAAACCGGGAGCTCCGGCTCCCGCGAAGCCCGCCGCCGGGGCCGCGGGGAAGAAGACTTAGCCCATGGCTCTCGAACTGAAGCTCGAAGAGCGCAAGTGGTGGGTGGCGGGACTCATCGGCCTGGCGATCGGTATCGCCCTCGCCGTCGTCGTCCACTACTTCTGGCTCCGCGGCGTCAATCAGGACATCACCCGAAAGACCGTCGAGCTCAAGGGCCTCCAGGACGAGATTGCAAAAGGCCGGGCGGCGGAGCGCAAGCTCTCGCAGTTCCGCGAGGAAGTGAAGCGGCTGGAGCTCGAGCTCGCCAAGCTCCTGCAGGTGCTTCCGTCGGCCCGCAACACGGAAGACCTCATCAAGCGGATCGAGACTCTGACCCGCCAGGGTGACTTCTCGCTCAAGAAGTTCACGCCGGGGGAGCCCGTCCAGAAGGACTTCTACTCGGAATACCCGATCGACATCTCGCTCGAGGGGACGTACCACAACCTCGCGCTGTTCTTCGACCGCATGAGCCGCTTCTCGCGAATCATCAACGTCGAAGATATGAAGGTGAACACCCTCGAGTCTCCGGGTAAATCGCTCGCGGCCACGTTCACGGCGAAGACCTTCATCTATACGGGCGACGAGTCCCAGAAGGCCGCGGCCGCGCCCGGAGCCGCCGCGGACTCTCCGGCGGCCGCAGCGAAGGCGCGCCAGCTCGGAAAGAAGACCTCGGATGCGGCGGGGAAGATCGAATGAAGCGCGTACTCGCTCTCCTCATGGCGGCCGTCGGGTTGCTCGCCTCCTCGTTCGCGCCCGCACAGGGCAAGCCGGCTCCTGCCGCGAGCGCTCCCGCGCCGCGGGCCGGAGCGTCCGCGGCAGCGCCGGGCGCGGAAGTTGCCCCGACGCCCGAGCCTGCGGAGGACCCCACGAACGGCCGCGGATACACCTACGATCCCGCCGGCCGCCGGGACCCGTTCCGGTCGCTGCTCGTCCGCAACGACAACAAGCAGCCGGGCGCGCGTCCTCCCGGGATCGCGGGAATCGGCGTCGACGACGTGACCGTCCAGGGGATCTGGAAGACGCGATCCGGCTATGTCGCGCAGATCCGCGGTACCGACAACAAGAGCTACCTCCTCCGGGCCGGAGACCTTCTCTGGGACGGAGAGGTGACTCGAGTCGGACCGAACGAGGTCGGATTCCGCCAGAACTTGAATGATCCGCAGAGCGTCAAGCCGTTCCGCGACGTGACCAAACAGCTGAATGCGACGACCGCCAAGCAGTGATCCAACGAGAACTGCGGCTTCCAGCGCGACGGGAGGAATGATGCGAATGGCATTGAAGAGGTCCGCGAAGACGCCGGCGAACGCCGGGCGGCTGCTCGTGGCCTTGATGCTCGCGGCCGGGATCGGTTGCGCTTCGCGAGGGCGGACGGCGAGCGCCGCCGACGCCAGCGCCGGCTCTCCATCCTCTCGCGCGGGGGCCACATCGGCCACCTCCTCGGGCGCCCGCGTCCAGGAAGCCGCCTTCACCGAAGACTCGGACGGCGCGCGCCTGGTGCTCTCGGCCAATGCGCCTCTCCTCTACACGGCATACGAGCCCCGTCCCGACGTACTCGTCGTCGATCTGCCCGGGATCGGTCTCGACGAGAAGTTCTCCGCGCCCGCCGCTTCCGGCACGCTCGTCTCGTCCGTCAAGGTGGAACCGATCGTCGAGATGGGCAAGCCGCTCACGAGGCTGACCATCGCGCACCGCGAGGGTTTCCGTTACGACATCCGCGGCGTCGGCCAGGGGCTCGCGCTCTCCTTCGAGGCCGGCTCGCCGGTACAGTCCGCCTCGGCGGCGGGCACGTCCGCCGCGCCGGATACGGCCGCTCCCGTCGCCTCCGCCGTCACCTCGCTGCATGAAGACGCCGCGCTCGTCCTTTCGCCTCGCCGCGAGCCCGCTCACGCGCTCGAGGAGATCCGCACGACGGCCAGCGAAGGCCTCGTCACCGTCGCGCTTCTCGGCGACGGCTCGTTCCAGCCGAAAGATTTCGCCCTCGAAAATCCGCCGCGCATCGTCATCGATCTGCCCGGCGTGAAGAACGAAGTGCGCAAACGGGCGATGCCCGTCAACAGCAGTCTCGTCACGCGGGTTCGCGTCTCTCAGTTCCAGACCTCACCGGAGATGGTCACCCGCATCGTCCTCGATCTCGCGAGCTCCACTCCGCACGCTCTTCGCACGGACGGCGAGCGTCTCGCGGTGATCGTGGGCAACGAAGCCGTCTCCGTTGCGGCGTCGGCTGCGGCGGCGACGGAGCCCGCGAAGAAGGCGAAACCGACGGTGAAGACGGCTGCAGCGGCACCCGTCCCCGTCTCGCGGACCGAGATCGCGGCCGCCGCTCCGGTTGAGGCGGCTCCCGCTCCCGCCCGGGTCGAGACCGCGCAGTCGGCTCCGCCTCCGGCTCCCGTCGAGAAAACCGAAAAGATCGAAAAGGTCGAGCAGGCTGAAAAAGCCGCGCCGCCTCCGGCTCCCGCGCCCGCGATGCAGCCGGCCGCCCAGCCGCCCGTCCAGGCCGCGGCCCCGGTCCCGGCTCCCGTGGAGCCTGCCCCGGCCCCGGCTCCCGCGGCGGCGAGCGCCAGCGCGTCGTCTTCCGCCGACTTCCGCGCGAAGGCCGACGAGGCCGTCCGCGCGTCGGCGCCCGAGACCACGACGAAGCTTCCCGGCGTCCGCCAGGCGCACAAGAGCCGCACGGCTCCCGTGCCCGCCGCGGCGCGACCGGCGAAGGCGACTCCCCGCGACGAGGCGCTCTTCGAAGCGGCCGCCGCCGTGCTCCAGCAGGAGGAGGGCGCGCGGCCCGAAGGAACCGCCGGGGGCGCTCCGCCCGCATCGGCCTACCAGCCGCGCACGATCTCCGACGCCCAGACGCAGTTCACGGGCGA
>DASQJK010000299.1:0-4724 GCA_035631095.1 Thermoanaerobaculia bacterium | reverse complement strand
CCGCAGGTCAGGCCGGAGCCGGCGACCTAAATCCCTCTGCCCTTCGTCGGCGGGTGCTTGTCGGTCTTGTGCAGGGACTCGACAGTGAACTCGACTTCCTCGTCGCTCGCGCCGTCGTCTTTCAACTTCGCGGCGAGTATCGCCTCGTGCTGGCAGATTCCGCAGCCGGCGGCGTGCTCGTTCGTGAAGCACGTCAGAAGCGTCTTGTGGTGCTCCCGGGGGCTCTCCTTGCACTCGCAGAAACAGTGGATGAGATCGAGGGTTGCGGGGTATTTCCGGGCCGCCTCGTAGGCCTTCTTGACGTCGGTATCGTTCCAGCCGGCATAGATCGAGGGGTTCTGCAGCGGCCGCTGCTCGAGGCACACGGAACAACCGTTCGTCGCGGCCTGCGAGGCGTCTTTCTTCGCGGAGGCGGATGGCGCCCGGGCGGCCGGCTTCGACGCGCCGTGCTGGTGCTCCTGGGCGGGGGGCTCGGCCTTCCCGGCGGGGAGAGCGATCGCCGTCGCGGCGGCGGCCCCGAGGATGAGAACCGCGCGCAGAGCGGCCACTCTCGAACGTCCGGTCTTCATGCGCATGAACCTCCTGGTGGGCCAACGGGCAGACTCGACGGATTCTTCCCGGCGTGACCCGTTATCGCAGGCTCTCCATGATTTCCGCCAGCGCTTCGCGGCCCGGGCGCAGGCGCTCCGCCGGCATCGAGACGAGCGGCTCGTCCGGGAGGCCGATCAGCGTCAGGAAGTCCTTTTTCTGCGGCTCGACGTAGATGAGTCCCGTCAGGAACTCGTTTTTCTCCTGCGCTTCATGGAGCAGGGAGTATGCCGATGTCTTGTCCGTCGGGTCGTAGTCGGCGCGGAGCTTCTTCAGGCGGATGTGCGACCCGTCGTGCAGCGCCACGTCCTGCGTCGTTCCCGGATCGTAGTCGACCGAGATCTCCTCGAAATACGGAACGAACCCGATCTCCTGGATCGGTATCTCGTGATCCTTCGCCCACTTGTACGACTTCGTCGAGCTTTCGTGGTTGTTGAACGTGACGCAGGGGGAGATCACGTCCAGGAGCGCGGTGCCGCGGTGGGCGATGGCGCCCTTCAGGAGCCCGACGAGCTGTTTCATGTCGCCGGAGAAGGAGCGGGCGACGTATCCGCAGCCGAGCTCGACGGCCATCGCGCAGAGGTCGATGGCGGGCAGGTCGTTGGCGACGCCGCTCTTCAACTTCGATCCCTGGTCCGCCGTCGCCGAGAACTGCCCCTTCGTCAGTCCGTACACGCCGTTGTTTTCCACGATGTAGACCATCGGGATGTTGCGGCGGAGCAGGTGAACGAACTGCCCGGCGCCGATCGACGCCGTATCGCCGTCGCCCGAGACCCCTATCGTCAGAAGCGAGGTGTTGGCGAGCAGGGCTCCCGTGGCGATGGCCGGCATGCGACCGTGCACCGCGTTGAATCCATGCCCGCGGTCGACGAAGTACGCCGTGGTCTTGGAGGAGCACCCGATCCCCGACATCTTCGCGACCTTGTAGGGAGCGACCCCCATCTCGAAGAAGGCCTGCGTGATCTGGCGTGTGATGACGTCGTGGCCGCAGCCGACGCAGAGCGTGGACTTGAGGCCGCCGTACTCCTTGACGGTGAGGCCCGCGCGGTTGGTCGGAGGAGCCTTCGGTTCGGCGGTCGAGGACATCAGTTCTTCTCCCCGGCTTCGATTCCCTCGATCACCGTTTCGGCGTCGAGCGGGAAGCCGTCGTAGTGGCGGATGGAACGGAGCTTGGATGCGTCGTTGCCCGACTCCAGGGTCAGCAGCGAGAACATCTGTCCGTCGCGGTTCTGGTCGATGACGTAGAGCCGCTCGTGCGAGGCGACGAACGCGTGGACTTCGGGCGAGAAGGGCAGAGCGCGGATCCGCAGCGAGTCGGTCGCGAGGCCCTTCCGGGCGAGGATGACCCGCGCCTCCTGGACGGCGAAGTCGGACGAGCCGTACGCGATGACCCCCACGCGGGAGCCCGCTCCGTCCACGACGGGCCTCGGGACGTGCGCTCGCGCCGTCTCGAACTTGCGCGCCAGGCGGTCGAGGTTGTTCTTGTAGTCGTCCGGCCTCTCGGAGTACGTCGCCCGCTCGGTGTGCCCGGAGCCGCGGGTGAAGTAGGCGGCCGCGGGATTGTCGATCATTCCAGGGAGCGTCCTGTACGGGATCCCGTCGCCGTCCACGTCGCGGTAACGCGCGAATTCGCGGAACTTCTGCAAGTGCTCGGACAGCTGCTCCGCCGTCCGGATCACCTTGCCGCGATCGAGCGGCTTCTCGGGATACGGGAACGGGTCGGCCATCCAGTTGTTCATGCCGAGGTCGAGGTCGGTCATCACGAACACGGGGGTCTGGAACCGTTCGGCGAGGTCGAACGCATCCATCGAGAGCGAGTAGCACTCCTCGACGGAGCCGGGGATCACGAGAATGTGGAACGCGTCGCCCTGGGAGAGGCAGTACGTCGACAGGATGTCGCCCTGCATGGTGCGCGTCGGCAGTCCCGTCGACGGGCCGACGCGCTGGACGTCGAAGATCACCGCGGGGATCTCCGCGTAGTACCCGAGGCCGACGAACTCGGCCATGAGGGAGATCCCGGGGCCGGAGGTTGTCGTCATCGATCGGGCTCCCGCCCAGCCGGCGCCGAGCACCATTCCGGCTGCGGCGAGCTCGTCTTCGGCCTGCACGATCGCGAAGGTGGGACGTTCCGTGTCGGCGTCCTTGCGGTAGTCGCGGCAGTAGTCGATCAGGGACTCGGCGAGCGAGGACGACGGAGTGATCGGGTACCAGGCGACGACCTGGACGCCGGCCATCATGCAGCCGATCGCCGCAGCCGCGTTGCCGTCGATGATGATCTTGCCGGCCGTCGCGTTCATCCGCTCGAGTCGGAAGGGGTCGGCCTTCTTGAGGTTCTTCTCCGCCCAGTCCCAGCCGCCCTGGATCGCCGTCAGGTTGACTTCGACCGCTTTCTCCTTGCCCTTGAACTGCTTGACGACCGCCTTGCGGATCTCCTCCCGGTCGATGTTGAGCAGCCACGCCGCGACGCCGACGTAGATCATGTTCACGACGAGCCGGCGGAGCTTGCCGTCATGGACGAGCTCGAGGACGAGCTTGGAGAACGGCACGGGGTAGAAGTGGACGTCGTTGCGCAGCCCCTCGAGCTTCAGGTTTTCCTCGTAGATGACGGCCGCGCCCGGATGGACCGTCCGGACGTCCTCGTGGGCGGTCTCGGGGTTCATGCAGATCAGCACCCCGATGTCGCGCCGGCGGGCGATGAATCCATCCTTCGAGGCCCGGATCGTGAACCAGGTCGGCAGGCCCTGGATGTTGGAGGGAAAGAGGTTCTTTCCCGAGACGGGAATGCCCATCTGGAAAATCGCGCGCATCAAAATGCTGTTCGAGGACTGGCTTCCCGACCCGTTCGCGGTCGCAACGTGGATCGAAAAATCGTTGACGACCGCCGGCCCGCTCGGCGTTTTCGGAGGGGCCTTCTCTTCGACGACAACGCTCACGAATGGCTCCTTTTCGGCTCACTCCCGTGCATTTGCGGGAAACGGGGATGATAACAAAGCGAGCGGCGAAACGCGGGCGGAAGCGGTGCGTCTAGAATCCGCCGCGGAGGTCCGCATGCCCATTCGCTCCTTCCGCGCCGCCGTCCTGACGGCTCTGCTGCTGGCGGGTGCCGTCAGCGTCTCCCAGGCGGCGCCGTTTCGGTTCGACGAGCTCGCCCGCGCCGGACGCGTGAGCGGTTTCTCGCTCTCCCCGGACGGACAGTGGGTCGCTTACGCCGTCGGCACGCCGCTCGTCAACGAGAACCGGACCGCGTACGCGATCTGGCTCGCGTCGACTTCCGCTTCCGGAGCGCCCGCCCGCCGCCTGACGACCGGCGACAAGAGGGACACCGACCCCGCTTTCTCGCCGGACGGCAAAGGGATCGCGTTTCTCTCCAACCGCGAAGGCGGATCGCAGATCTGGCTTCTCGACCTCGCCGGCGGCGAACCGCGCAAAGCGACGTCCTTTCCGACGGAGGTCAACGCTTTCCGCTGGGCGCCTGACGGCGCTTCGTTCGTGATCGTGTCGGACGTCTTCCCCGACTGCGCCGACGTCGCCTGCCTCGCCCAGCGGGTCGCCGCGCGCGAGAAATCGGTCACGAAGGCGCACGTCTCGGAGCGGCTCCTCTTCCGGCACTGGGACTCCTGGCAGAACGGGCTGCGCACTCACCTCTGGAAGCTCGGGGTAACGGGCGGCGAGGCGATGGACCTGACGCCGGGCGACATCGACGCCCCGCCCTTCGCGGTGGGCGGAGGCACGGACTACGAGGTCTCTCCCGACGGCAGGGACTTCGTATACGCCTCGAACCCGGACAAGGTGCAGGCGACCTCCACGAACGGCGACATCTGGATCGAGCCGTTCGCCGGAGGCGGACGCCCCGCGGATCTCACCGCGAACAACCGCGCCTACGACGGCACGCCGCACTTCTCGCCGGACGGCAAGTGGATCGCGTATCGGGCGCAGAAGCGGCCCGGCTTCGAAGCCGACCGGTTCACCCTCATGCTGCTCGATCGCGCGACCGGGCGCTCGCGCGAGCTGACGCCGACCTACTACAACTGGGTGAACGAATTTGCCTGGGCACCCGACTCGAAGTCCCTCTACTTCGTTTCCGAGGAGCAGGGGCACGGGGTGATCTACCGCGTGCCGGTCGAAGGGGGCCTCTT
>DASQJK010000298.1:0-6912 GCA_035631095.1 Thermoanaerobaculia bacterium | reverse complement strand
CCCCGAGAAGCTCCTCTGGATGAACGCCCAGTCGATCGCGAGGATGCCCGCCGAAGAGCTGCTGGCTCGCTCCGCCTCGTTCGCAACCGCGGGCCTCCCTCCGGCACCGGTCGCGCTCGCCGCGATCGAGCTCCATCGCACGCGCGCGCGCACGACCATCGAGATGGGACGAGCCCTTTCCTCCTACGCCGCGGACCCGGACGAGTACGACCCCGACGGGATGAAGAAGCAGGTCAAGCCCGACACCGCCGCCCAGCTCGAGAAGCTGACGGCGCGTCTCGACTCCGTGGAAGACTGGACGCCCGCTCCCCTTGAGAACGCGCTGCGCGAAAGCGCCGCCGAGCAGGGAATCTCCGCCGGAAAGCTGATCCATCCCACGCGCCTCGCGCTCACGGGAACGACGGTAGGCGCTCCCCTCTTCGACGTCGTCGCGCTGCTCGGAAAAGAGACGGCGCTGCGAAGGCTGCGAAAGTTCCTGGGGCGGATTAAAGCCGTTCCGTAGGCGTCAGTGGTTTAGTTAGCCGCCCCGTCGCCGCCGTCCGCCTCCCTCGTCGGCACGCGGCGGCGATGCCTCTGAGGTCACCACCGCGCCGCCGCTGGTCGTTCGGTCGCAGCCACGGTATCGCTTAGGTGCGAGTTGGGTGTGCTCCCTCTCTCATCGCACTCCGAGTGAGGCGGCCGCGTCGCCGGGGCTACCAGTGTGGCTGTAGTCACACTAAGAGCCCGGGGCGCGGGGTCCAGCGGAGGGAGCCTCTCGGAGGTCGCACACCACACTGGTGCTCCAGCTCCACCGCGGCTGCGACCTCCGAGCGGAGCGGCGGCCAGGTTCCGTCTCCTGAGGGTGGGCCGCCGCGTCTCCCGGAGTCGGACGCCGCGTCACGGGCGGCTCGGCGAGAGAATCCTTTATACCCAGCGGAACCGTTTCACCGCCAGCACGAAGCACACCGCCGCCCACGTTCCGAGGATCACCAGTCCCAGCGCGTGCCCGGCGAGCGTCGCCCCGTCGTTGAAGACCGCTCGCAGGACGCGCAGGTAGGGCGACAGCGGCAGGATCAGGACCGCGTTCTGCATCCACTTCGGCGCGCCGTCGAGGCGGAAATAGGCGCCGGAAAGGAGCATCATCGGAAAGAAGACGAGGTTCGAGATCGGTGCGTAGCTCTCGATCGTCGTCGCGAAGTTCGAGAGCGCGAACCCCATCGCGATAAACGTGGCGGTGCCGGCGACGATCAGGATCGCGAAGAGAAGGTTCGAGCCCTGGTTGACGATGTGGAAGCCGAGGCGCGCCGCGAGCAGGAGCACCGCCGTCTGGAGAATGACGACCGACGCGCGCTGCAGGATCTGGCCCATGAGGAAGACCCACTTCGGTAGAGGCGTCACGGCGAGCCGGCGGAACTTCCCCTTCTCGCGATACGACACCGTGACCATTCCCACCGAGAAGAGCCCCATCGTCAGCAGGTTCAGGCCGATGAGGCCCGGGACGAGGAACGCCGCGTAATTCGTCGCGTGGTAGTGGCCCGGGCTTTCGACGACGACGGGAATGCGCTCCGGCTCCGGTGAGCCGTTCAGACGGGCCTGCGCGACGAGAAACGCCTGGCTCGCCGCCTGCGCCGCCACCTGGGCCTGCGCGATCAGGTAGCTGTTCAAGCGCAGCCGGTAACCGTCGCCGGCCGTCTCGAGCTGCGCGATTGTTTCGCCCTTCTTCCAGCGTTCCTCCGCGGCCTTCGCGGGCAGCGTTTCGACCTTGAGGTGCGCCTCGCCGAGCGCCTTCAAAAACGCCTGATCGCGGGGCGACTCGTGCGCAGGAGCAACGCGGACCAGGGTTATCGCCGGCGGGCCGCCAGAGCGGAAGATGAGACCCATCCCGAAGAGCATCAGCACCGGGAAAAGAAAGGTCCAGAACATCGCGCCGCGGTCGCGCACGTAGAGCCGCCACTCGATGCGGAACTGCTGCCAGAGGAGCTTTGCGGGACTCGGGAGAGGCATCGTCATTCCCTCAGGCTTCTGCCGGTGAGCGCCAGGAAGACGTCCTCGAGCGTCGCGCGGCGCACGTGCACCTGCGAGTAATCGAGGCGCTCGCTCTCGATCGTCGAAAAGAGGCGCGGCAGGAGCGTCTTGGGCTCCGGCGCGGGAATCTCCCAGACGTTTCCACGGGTCTCGATCGCCGCGTTCAGACGCGACGCGAAACGCACCGAATCCGGCGCCGCTTCGTCGAACTCGAGCACGACGACGCTCGGGATCCCGAGGCTCGCGATGAGCTCCGCCGGCGTGCCGGACCGGAGGATCCGGCCGTGATCGAGGATCGCGAGGCGGTCGCAGAGCGCTTCCGCCTCGTCCATGTAGTGCGTCGTCAGGACGATCGTCCGGCCCTCGGCCTTCATCGCGCGCACGATCTCCCACAGCGAGCGTCGTCCCTGCGGGTCGAGCCCGGCGGTCGGCTCGTCGAGAAAGACGACCTCCGGGTCGTTGACGAGGGCGAGCGCCAGTGCGAGCCTCTGAGCCTGGCCGCCCGACAGGGTGACGTGGTACGCGTCCGCCTTCTCCTTCAGCTGCACGAGCTCGAGGAGCTCCTCGGTCCCGCGCCGCTTCGGGTAGTAACTGCCGAAGAGGTCGAGCGCCTCGCGCGGTGTGATCTTGTTGTAGAGGCTCGTCGCCTGCAGCTGCACGCCGATGCGCGAGCGGATTTCCTGCGCGTTGTGGCGCCAGTCGAGCCCCGAGATCGAAATCTCGCCGGCGTCCGGCGGCGTCAGCCCCTCGATCATCTCGAGGGTCGTGGTTTTCCCCGCGCCGTTGGGCCCGAGGAGGCCGAACACCTCGCCGGCACGGACCTCAAGGTCGACGCCGGCCACGGCGAGGACCTTCGGGAACTGCTTGCGCAGGTTGCGAACGGCGATTTGTCCGGGCACGAGAACCGGGAGGATATCGGAAGAGAGCTCTACTTCAGCCCCTCGACGACGAAGAGGTCCGACAGCAACCGCGCGTAACAGTAGGCGTACGATTTTGCGTCGGGCGCGATGAGGACATTCGAGATCCGCTCGACGCCTGCCGGATCCACGGGCATGAGGTCCTTCCAGAGCTCTCTCTTTCCCGTCGCGATCTCGAGCCGGGTGACGCGCGCGGGGATGTCGCCCCTCTTCCAGAGATAAAGATGCTTGTCGTCCGGGGAGAAGCGCAGCGGGAACTCGCCGGGCCCGACTCCCGAGAGCGGCTTCGCGGACCCGTTCTCGACCGAGAAGAGCGCGCCTTTTCCATCCGGTCCGATGGCGGCGAGCCACTTGCCGTCCGCCGTGATCGCAAACCCCGGCAGCGCCACGTTGACGCCTTCCGGCGTGATCGGGCGAGCCTTCCCGCCGGCGACCGCCTGGACGTAGACGCGCACTCCGTGCCCCTTTTCACTGCCGCCGAAGACGAAGGCCTGGCTGTCGGGGAGCCATGTCGCTCCCTGCTCGGCGCTCACACCCGCGAGCGCGATCTCCCGGTGCTCGCCGGTTCCCGTCGGAAGGAGGAGGAACGGCTTGTCCGGCAACGGAATGATCGCCAACGCCCACTTGCCGTCGGGCGAGAGCGCCAGAGCGTTGCCCTCGCCCAGCCGCACGACGGGCGAGTTGTCCGCCTTGCGGAGAAAGACGGTGTAGTTCGCGCCACCGGCCTCACCCTCCTCGTCGAAGAGCAGGGTCTTGCCGTCGTTGGCGATATCGGCCGCGAACGAGTAGTCGAGGAACGACATGTCCTTCTCGCGCTCGTCCCCGGCGAGAGTCCCCCGGATTCCGACGCGAGGGCTCTCGCGCGTCAGGAGTACGCGGCCGTTCTTCGCGATGTCGTGGAGCTTCAGTCCGCCGGGCACGCGCGCGACGACGCGCAGCTTTCCGTCGAGGCTCACTGCATACAGCGACCGGTTGGCGCCCGCCTCGGTCGCCGTGAACCAGACCTCGCGTCCGGAGGGCTCCCACGCGAGCCCGTGCTCGCTCGCCCACTTCCCGGTCAACGTCGTCTTCTTCCCGTCGAGGTCGATCACGGCGACCGTGCCCGCGTCGTCCAGCGGAAACGGGTGGTCGAGAAAGGCGATCCGATCGCCTCGCGGAGACAGCCGCGCGTAACTGATGTGACCCGACGTCTGGTACAGCACCTTGCCCAGCGGGTATTCGATGCGTCCCTTTCCGTCGACGTCGCGGACGACGAGGAACTTCTCGCCGTCCGCGGCCCAGTCGGTCTCCTGGACGCCCTCCGCCACGCCGCGCGGCGAGCCTCCCGTGAGCGCCGCGCGAGCGAGCGTGCCGGCGCAAACGCCAGGATGGTTCGACCGGCAGTCGAGTGCGATGGCCATTTCGCCCGTGGGAGAAATTCCGAGCAGGTTCGCGCTCGGCAGCGCGAGGGGCAGCGAATCGGGGCTCGAGGGATGTTTGAGGAACAGCTTCAGCGGGGTGCCGTCCCACGCGACGCTGTAGACGATCGTCTGCCCGTCCGGTGCGAACCGTGCCGAGCGGATCGTTCCGCTTCCGAACGTGATCTGCTGGTACGACGGCGGCGCGGAGCGGTTGAAACGCTTCTGGGCCAGCATCCCGAGAGCGAATGCCGCCAGGATCCCGAGAACCGCGAGCGACCGGATGAACGCCCGTCCGCGCCGCGGCCGGGAGACCGGCGTCATTGGGGCCGGACCGGTCACGGAGCCCGGCAAAGAGGCCTCGGAGAGGTGGTCGCGGATGCTGCGCAGGTCGCTCGCGAGGTCGCGGGTCGCCGCGTATCGGCCCTCCGGATCTTTCGAGAGACAGCGCTCGATGAGCCACCGGAAAGGCGCCGGGACGGCGGAGTTCAGCTTTCCGACCGGCTCGGCTTCTTCGCGGATGATGGCGGTCAGCGTCTCCGCCGTCGTGGCGCGCTGGAAGGCGCGCTTGCCCGTCGCGAGCTCGTAGAGGATCGAACCGAGAGAGAACTGGTCCGAGCGGAAGTCCGCGGGCTTGCCGCTCGCCTGCTCCGGCGACATGTAGCCGATCGTGCCGAGCACGGTGCCGGGCCGCGTCTCCTGGATCGCCGTGGCACTGTCCTGCGAGAGCTCCCCTTCCCGCGGCAGGAGCTTGGCGAGGCCGAAGTCGAGGATCTTGATCACCCCGTCCTTCGTCAGCATCACGTTCTCGGGCTTCAGGTCCCGGTGGACGATCCCGGCAGAGTGCGCCTTCGCGAGCCCGTCGGCCATCTGGAAGGCGACTTCGATCAGCCGCTTCGTCGGCATCGGCCCTTCGCTCTGGATGTCCCGCAGGGTGCGACCTTCGACGAGCTCCATCGCGATGTAGACGGCCCCGTCCTTCTCGCCGATGTCGTGGATCGTGACGAGGTTGTGGTGATTCAGGGACGAAGCGGCGCGCGCCTCCTGCTCGAAACGCTTGCGGCGGTCCGGATCGTCGGAAACGTCCGCGGAGAGGACTTTGACCGCCACTTCCCGGCGGAGCCGTTCATCGCGGGCGCGATACACCTCGCCCATGCCGCCGGCCCCGAGAGGCCCGAGTATCTCGTAAGGGCCGAGACGGGAACCGTTTGTGAGCATGGAGCGAACGGGATTGTAATCAAATGTCGCACGGCGCGCAGGGCGTTCTTTCGCATCACCGCCGCGCGATCCAAACTAGCTCTTCGGCGGCTTCCCTTCGATGCTCCGGATCGCCCGCTCGATCGCGGCGGGCAGCTCCCCGGCTTCCGCCTCCTTCGAGTTGCGGATCCCGGCGTATCCCTTCGCCGCCACCGCCTTCAGGTCCGGCAGCGCGGCGCGCGCACCCGGGCCGATCGCCGTCAGCGCGTCCGCCGCGAAAACGCGGAGGTAGATCTCCTTACCGTGGAGCTGGCGTGCGAGCGCCTTTGCCGCCGGCGCCGCGGCGGGGCCGATCTTTTCGAGCGCGACGACCGCCATCTTGCGGACGTCGTGCACCGGGTCGGCGAGCGCCTTCGTCAGCAGCGCGACCGTCCACGCGACGCCGCCTCCGAGCTTTCCGACGGCCTCCGCCGCTGCGCCCCGCACCGTGTCGCTCGAGTCGGCGAGCGCGCGCTCGAGGGCCGCCCTCATCCTGGGAACTTCGCGTGCGCCGCGCTCGCCCAGGCCGCCGAGCGCCTGGACGGCATTGGAGCGGACCGCGTCGACGGGGTCCGCGGCGGCGTCGGAAAGGGCCGCCCCCAGCGGCGCCACCCCGTCGGCCGGCACTCGCGGCGCCAGCGATGCGAGCGTTCTCGCGGCGCTCTCCCGCGGGTCCGCCTCCGGATCCCGCAGGAGCCGCGCGAGCGCGGAAACCGTCGAGCTCGCCGGCGCCGTCAACTGCGCCAGACCGCCGGCGGCGAACCGCCGCACGAGCGGCGACTCGTCGGAGAACGCCTCGACGGCCGCGGCGACCGCCTCGGCGGAAGCGGGCGCGCGGCGGCCGAGCTCGTCCACCGTCTGGATACGCGTCAGGACGTCGGGATTGCGCAGGGAAGCGCGAAGCTCCGGGACGGTTTGCTCCGCCGGAGTTTTCGCGGTTTTCGCGGCTGTGCCCGCAGGCTCCCGCCTGGCGCCGCCCGGCGGAGTCGTGGTCGAGCAGGCACAGGCGAGAGCCAGAGACAAGCCGAGAAGGGCGCGAACCGAGGAGCGGAGTTTCATTCGGCCTCTCTGACGTCGTAAAAGGAGCAGGGCAGTTCCTTCGCTGCGCTCAGGATGACACGATAGGGGATCCGACTACCGACTACCGACCCGTCGCGGTCTTACCTCAGGAGGCTCTCGCATGAAGGGATCGAGCCCGGCTCGCGCCTCGTGGCTTCTCGCCGCCGCAGGACTCCTCGTCTCCGCCATCCCCGCCGCCGCCCAGAGCGGTACCTACCCCGCGCTTCCGAGCGAGACTCCCGCGAAGGTCCAGGAAGCCACGTACGGGTGGGACTACGCGAAGCGCGACGTCATGATCC
>DASQJK010000297.1:0-10586 GCA_035631095.1 Thermoanaerobaculia bacterium | reverse complement strand
CGTTCTGCGCCCGCAGGCGAAGGTTTCCTTCTTTGCTCTGGTGAAGATCGACAGCTGATCTTCCTTCCCGTCTCCGGTCGCTGCGCCCGCCCCCGGCGGGCGCAGCGGTTTTAGCGCGCTTTTCCGCCCCGCAAGGGCGCGAGGTTTGCTAGAAGGGTTCCCGATGGGTCAGAAAGTGCTCGTGGTGGACGATGACGCGGGGATCCGCGACGCTCTCCGCATGATCCTCGAGTACGAGGGATACGAGGTTCTCTCGGCGCCCGACGGCAAGACCGCGCTGTCGGACCTCGACGCGACACGCATCGACGCCGTTCTCCTGGACATCAAGATGCCGGGGATGGACGGCTTCGAGATCCTGGACCGGATCGTGGCCCGGGACGACGCTCCGCCCGTCCTCATGATCTCCGGTCACGGAGACATCGCCACGGCGATCGAAGCGACCCGGCGAGGCGCGATCGACTTTCTCGAGAAACCGCCGCAGCGGGAGCGGATCCTCGTCTCGATCCGCAACGCGCTCGCCCGCAACAGTCTGCGGGCGGAGAACGAGCGGCTCCGGCAGAAGCTCGAGGAAGAGTCCGTCCTCGTCGGAAAGAGCGCGCCGATGGCGCGGCTGCGGGCGGAGGTCGTCCGCGCGGCGCCGACGACGGCGACCGTGCTCATCGTGGGCGAGAGCGGGACGGGAAAGGAGCTCGTCGCGCGGGAGATCCACAAGGGCTCGCGCGTGGCGAGCGGCCCGTTCATCCAGGTCAACTGCGCGGCGATCCCCGAGGAGCTCATCGAGTCGGAGCTCTTCGGCCACGAAAAAGGGTCGTTCACGGGCGCGGTGCGCAAGCAGACGGGGAAATTCGTCGAGGCGGACGGCGGCACGATCTTCCTCGACGAGATCGGCGACATGTCGGCGCGCGCGCAGGCGAAGGTGCTGCGCGTGCTCGAGGCCGGCGAGGTGGAACCGGTCGGAGCCGCGCGCGTCCGGCAGGTGAGCGTCCGCGTCATCGCCGCGACCAACCGCGACCTGACCGAATCGATCAAGGAGGGCCGCTTTCGCGAAGACCTCTACTTCCGCCTGAACGTGCTTCCCGTGCGCACGCCGCCTCTGCGCGAGCGCACGGAGGACATTCCGGAGCTCGTCGAGCACTTCTCCCGCCTCTTCTCGCAGCGCGACAACCGGAAGCCGCGGCGGTTCGGGCAGAGCGCCTTGAACGTACTGAAAGCGCGCTCCTGGCCCGGAAACGTCCGCGAGCTGCGCAACCTGGTCGAGCGCGTGATCATCATGGCGGACTCCGATCCCATCGAGGCGAAGGACCTGCCTCCGGAAGCGCGCGTCTCGCCAACCGAGATTTCCGACCGGGGCCTGCAGCTCGCGACACTCTCCGAATTCAAGGAGTACGCGGAGCGCGAGTTCCTCGTGACGAAGCTGCGCGAGAACGGCTGGAACATCAGCCGGACCGCCGAGGTCATCCACACGCCGAGGTCCAACCTGTACAAGAAGATCGAGCACCACAAGATCTCGCGGGAGAAAGACCTTTAAGGGAATCGGGTGATCGGGTGATCGGGTGATCTGCCGGAGCTGATAGCGTCTTCCTGTGACGAGCCTCGCGGACTTCGAAGCCACGAGCGCGCTTCTCTCCGGGCACTTCCGGCTTTCTTCCGGACTTCACTCAGATCGATATCTCCAATGCGCGCGGCTTCTCCAGTGGCCGGAGCGGGCCGAGAAAGCGGGGCGTGAGCTTGCTGCCGCCCTGGCCGAGTTCGGGCCGCGGGCCGTCGTCGCTCCCGCGATGGGCGGTCTCATCATCGGGCACGAGGTCGCTCGCGCGCTGAATGTCCCGTTCGTCTTCGCCGAGCGGCAGGAGGGGACGTTCACTCTCCGCCGCGGATTCGGCGTCGAGCCGGACACGCCGGTGGCCATCGTCGAAGACGTGTTCACGACCGGCAGGTCGACTCGCGAGGTGATCGACATGCTCCGCGGCCTCGGCGCGAACGTCGTGGCCGCGGGATCGATCGTCGACCGCGGCCTTACACCCGGTGCTCTGCCGATACCCGCGCGGTCGCTTCTCACGTTGAACGTGCCCGCGTGGGCGGAATCCGACTGCCCGCTGTGCGCGAAAGGCCTGCCGCTCTCGACGCCCGGCAGCCGCTATCAGAAACCGAAAACTGACAGCTGACAGCGGCGAGCTGACAGCTGTGTACACTCGCTTCATGGAACTTCGCCGCGTCTGCGTGTACTGCAGCTCGAGCACCGCCGGCACCCGGAATACCGCCGTCGAGCAGGAGGTCCGCGTGTTTGGGCGCGAGCTCGCCCGCCGCGGCATCGCGCTCGTCTACGGAGGCTCCTCGCGCGGGTTGATGGGAGCCCTCGCCGACGAGGTGCTCGCGGCGGGAGGAAAGGTCATCGGCGTGGTCCCGAAGGCGCTCGAAGGACGCGAGGCGGCCCACCGCGGCCTGACCGAGCTGAGGGTCGTCTCGACCATGCACGAGCGGGAGCAGGCGATGTTCGACCTCGCCGACGCGTTCGTCGCGTTTCCGGGCGGCTTCGGAACCATGCAGGAGATCATCGAGATGCTCACCTGGAAGCAGCTCGGGATCCACGGCAAGCCGGTCGTCTTCGCGAACATCGGCGGGTACTTCGACCCGCTCCTCGCGCAGTTCGACCGCGCGATCGCCTCCGGCTACGCTCGCCCCGAGGACCGGATCCTCTTTGCCGTGGCGCCGGACTCGAAGGCGATCCTGACGTTCCTCGAAGGGGCGCCCGTTCTGTCGCGGAAGGCGGGGGATTGGGCCTAACGTCGCCTCCGCTGCGCTTCGCTACGCTCCGGCTCCCGCCCCGTCAGCCTCCTCCCTCCCTTCGGTCGGGAGACTACTGACGGGGCGAGCGGATGGTGGAGTGGGGCTGACGCTGATCGCAGATAACTGATGGCTGAGAGCTGATCGCTGACAGCTGACGCTCCGGCCGTCAGTCGTCCTTTCGGGCCACGATGACTCTGTAATACGACTCGACCCAACCCGCGTCGAGCAGATGGTCCTCGAGCGCGATCAGCTTCGTGAGGGCGCTCGTCTCGTCGGCGCGCAGCGCTGCCATGTCGAGGCAGGGGAACACGAACCAAAGGACGTTGCCGCCGTAGGGGCGGTCTTCCAGGATTCGGAAGAGGCGGCGCGCCTCCGGAAGGATCGCGCTCGAGCGGATCGACTCGAGCGGGTCGTCGAGCGGGATGGGAATCATGAGCTCCCGGCGGTTCTTGAGGTCTTCGGGCAGCGAGTCGAAGGCGCTGCGGGCGAACGCCCAGTCGGCGTCCCGCCACTCCGACCGCGCGGGCCCCATGTACTCGTCGAGGAAAAGCAGCCCGCCCGGCTTCAAGGCGCGGCGGACTTCCGCGAGCGCGCGCTCCACCGAGCGCACGTGATGCAGCGAGCCGTGGAAGAAGACGATGTCGTACCGTTCAGAGGGAAGCGCCAGCGCATTCACGTCACCGACCGAGTATTCGAGCGCGTGGGCGAGGTTCGCCTCTTCCGCGCCGCGGCGCGCCTGCGCGATCGCCTCGCGCGAGAAGTCGATCCCGTCGACCGTCCGGCAGATCCCTTTGGCGAGCACGTCGCGCTCGAGAAGGCCGGGCCCGCAGCCGACGGAAAGCCCGCGCGGGAGCGGCTGCGGCGCGTAGAGATCCCGGAACCACTCCATCGGCCATCGGTTGGGGTCGCCCGTGACGCGCCGGTTGATCGCGCGGCGCACGAGCGGTTGGGCGCCCCAGTAGTGGTTCTCCGGCTCTCCGGGAGCGCCGTCGTCCCAGAAACGCCGCGCGGCGTCCGTCTCGGCCCGCGCCTCCGTAAAGGAGCTCCAGCGCCGCGCGAGCGAGGAAAGGGAGCTCTTGATGGCCGAGGACATCCTGTTGGATGAGTTTAGCAGGGCGATTTCTGAAGCGGTCCGTTCGGCCGCGCTTCGCTCGGGCGGCCTCCGGACCGGCGCGGCTCAACGCCGCGACTCGGCCGCGCTTCGCTCGGGCGGCCTCCGAACCGGCGCGGCTCGCCGCCGCGACATTGCGCCGCCCTCTTCGCTCTGCTACATTGCGCAGTCCCTTGGGAGCCTTTAGAGGACCGGGGTTTGCTCTTTTTCAATCAGGGACGAAGACCGGGTCCAAAGGCCTCCGCGGCTCCCGGTCCGTAGCCCCCCGGCCGCGTCCTTTCGACTGCGCGACCGGGACATCGGCACAGGCTCGTAGCTCAGGGGGAGAGCACCACATTGACACTGTGGGGGTCAGCGGTTCAAATCCGCTCGAGCCTACCAGCTCTTCTTCGGGTTCGAAGGCGCTTAGCTCAGCTGGGAGAGCGCTTCCTTCACACGGAAGAGGTCAACGGTTCGATCCCGTTAGCGCCTACCAGAAAGGGCGATGCCGGACGGAACACACGCGGGGGAAACCCCGCTTTTTGCTTTTCAGGTCGTTTAACGGAGGAGCGCGGGAAACATGGAGGCTCGGGCAGACACGGTCACGATCACGTTGCCGGACGGATCCAAGCGATCCGTTGCGCGCGGGACGACCGTGCGCGAGGTCGCGCAGGGGATCGGCCCGCGCCTGGCGAAGGACGCGTGGGCCGGAAAGCTCGACGACAAAGTCGTCGACCTCGTGACGCCGATCGAGAACGATGCTGCCCTGCAGATCATCACGGCGAAGTCGCCCGACGCCGTTCCCATCTACCGCCACTCGACGGCGCACCTGACGGCGCAGGCGGTCAAGCGGCTCTTCCCGGACGTCCAGATCGGGATCGGTCCGCCGATCGAGAACGGCTACTACTACGACTTCAACCCGGCGCGGCCTTTCACGCCGGAAGACCTCGCCGCGATCGAAGCGGAGATGCGCAAGATCATCGCGGAGGACCTCGCGATCGTCCGTGAGGACATGCCCGTCGAGAAGGCGATCTCGATCTTCGAGGAGCAGGGCGACGCGCTGAAGGTCGAGATCGCGCGCGGCATCCCGGAGGGCGAGCGCGTCTCGTGCTACCGCCAGGGCGAGTTCGTCGACCTGTGCCGCGGCCCGCACGTGGCATCGACGGGGAGGCTCGGCGTCTTCAAGCTGACGCACACCGCGGGCGCCTACTGGAAGGGCGACGAGCACAACCCGATGCTCCAGCGGATCTACGGGGCTTCGTTCCTGACGCAGAAGGAGCTCGACGACCACCTCCAGCGCATCGAAGACGCGAAGGCGCGGGACCACCGCAAGCTCGGCAAGGAGCTCGACCTCTTCTCGTTCCACCCGTGGGCGCCCGCCTCTCCGTTCTTCCACCCGAAAGGCGTCGTGCTCTACAACGGGCTGCTCGAGTACCTGCGGGGCGAGTACGCCCGCCGCGGCTATCAGGAAGTCGTCACCCCGCAGATCTTCGACGCCGAGCTCTTCAAGCTGTCGGGGCACTACGCGAACTACCACGAGAACATGTACTGGACGGTCATCGACGAGCGGGAGTTCGGCGTCAAGCCGATGAACTGTCCGGGACACTTCCTGCTCTACAAGATGAGCCACTGGTCCTACCGGGACCTGCCCGTGCGGTACGCCGACTTCGGACGGCTCCATCGCTACGAGCTCTCCGGCGTGACCGCGGGCCTCACGCGAGTGAGGACGTTCTCGCAGGACGACGCGCACATCTTCACGCCGTTCGAGAAGGTCGAGGACGAGATCTTCCGGTTCCTGGATTTCACGGACGCCGTGTACGGCGCGTTCGGCTTCACGAACGTCGAGGTGTCTCTCGGCCTCCGTCCCGAGAAGCGAATCGGTTCGGACGAGCAGTGGGACCAGGGAGAGGCCGCGCTCGCGGGCGCTCTTCAGAAGGCGGGCCGCCCGCACGTCGTCACCCCGGGCGACGGAGCCTTCTACGGCCCGAAGATCGACTTCCGGGTGCAGGACGCGCTCGGCCGTCCCTGGCAGCTCGGAACGATTCAGGTCGACTTCGAGCACGCGGAGAGCTTCGATCTCTCGTACGTGGGAGAGGACGGCCGGACGCACCGGACCGTCGTGATGCATCGGGCCATCCTCGGGTCGTTCGAGCGCTTCCTCGGAATCCTGATCGAGCACACGGCCGGGAATCTCCCGTTCTGGATCGCTCCGGTGCACGCGGCCGTCCTGCCCGTTTCCGACAAGTTCGCGGACGCGGCGCGAGCCGCCGCTTCGAAGCTGAAGGAGGCGGGTCTCCGGATCGAGATCGACGACCGGAACGAAAAGCTCGGAGCGCGAATCCGGAAGGCGGAGATGTCGAAGACCCCCGCCATGCTCGTCATCGGAGAAAAAGAAGCACAGGCGGGAACGGTTTCCGTCCGCCTGCGCCACGGCGGCGACGCCGGAACCATGTCGGTGGAACAATTCATCGCGGCCGCGAAAAGCGCGATCGCGGAAAAACGCAGTGAGCTCTCAGCCGTCGCGGAGGTGAAGAATCGATAAGAAGAACATTCGAGTGAACGAGCAGATCCGCTGGAAGGAAGTCCGGTTGATCGGCGAGTCGGGCGAAGCGCTCGGCGTCGTCGCCATGGCCGACGCTCTCCAGAAGGCGAAGGAGGCGAGCCTCGATCTCGTCGAGATCGCGCCGACGGCGAACCCGCCCGTCTGCCGGATCATGAACTTCGGAAAGTTCATCTATCAGCAGAAGAAGAAACAGCAGGACTCGAAAAAGAAGCAGAAGACCACACAGGTAAAAGAAGTGAAGTTCCGGCCCAACATCGACGACCACGACTACGAGTTCAAGATCAAGAACATCTTGAAGTTCCTGGCGCACGGCGACAAGGTCAAGGCGACCGTCCAGTTCCGAGGCCGCGAGATGGCGCGCCGCGAGAACGGACAGAAGGTCCTCGACCGGCTGCTCGTGGACCTCGCGGGAAGGGCCGCCGCCGAGTCCCGCTCCGAGATGCTCGGGAACCGCCTCTACCAGATCCTCGCGCCCGTGAAGGCGCACGAGAAGGCCGAGAAGCCGCCCGCGGCGGCGAAGGCATAAAGGAAGCAGGAAGCACGATGCCGAAACTGAAGACTCATCGGGGCGCCGCGAAAAGGTTCCGCAAGACCGCTTCGGGAAAATTCAAGCGCTCCAAAGCGATGAAGAGTCACATCCTGACGAAGAAGAAGCCGGGCCGGAAGCGCGGCCTCGCGGTGGCGACGCTCGTGTCGAAGTCCGACCAGAAGCGCGTCCGCGAGATGCTGCCGAACGCCTGAGGAAAATCGGGAGACGGTAGACGGTAGAGGGTAGACGGACAGGGCCAAGGGGTCTCGTCTTCCGTCTCCCGTCTTCCGTCTGCCGGCCCAAGGAGGAATTCATGCCGCGCGTCAAACGAGGCAACAAGAGAAAGAACCGCCGGGCAAAGACCCTGGCGCTCGCGAAGGGTTATTACGGGACGAAGTCGAAGTCGTACCGGATGGCCAAGCTGCAGGTCGAGAAGTCGCTCGTCTACGCCTACCGGGACCGAAAGGCGAAGAAGCGGGATTTCCGGGGCCTGTGGATCGTCCGGATCAATGCCGCCGCGCGTGAGAACGAGATCTCGTACAGCCGGCTGATGGATGGCCTGAAGAAGGCCGGCAACGACATCAACCGCAAGATGCTCGCGGACCTCGCCGTCACGGATCCCGGCGCATTCACGGAGCTCGTCGGAGTCGCCAAACAGGCCCTGCAGCCCGCGTGAATGCCGACGCGGTCGCCCGCGTCCTCGATGAGTTCCGGGACGCCGCGGCGCGCGGGGTCGGCTCGCGCGCCGAGTTCGAGCGGCTGAAGGGCCGCTTCCTCGGCCGGGAGAAGGGGCTCGTTCCGGGGCTCTTCGCGGGCGTCAAGGAGCTGCCGCCCACCGAGCGGGCGGACTTCGGCGTGCGCGCGAACGCGGCCAAGCGGGAGATCGAGGCGGAGATCGCCCGGCTCGGCGAGGAACTCGTGCGCGCCGAGTCCGACGCGCGCGAGCGCGCGGCGGCCGTCGACGTCACGCTGCCGGGACGACGTCCGAGGACGGGCGCGTATCACCCGCTGACGATCGTCCGCCGCCGGATCGAAGAGATCTTCCTGCGGATGGGCTACTCGATCGCGGACGGGCCGGAGATCGAGAACGACTTCCACAACTTCGCCGCGCTGAACTTCCCTCCCGAGCACCCGGCCCGCGACACGCAGGACACGTTCTTCGTCGACCGCGAGGCCGAGTCTCCGCTTCTCCTGCGCACGCACACGTCGCCCGTCCAGATCCGCGAGATGCGCAAGCGAGGCGCGCCGCTCCGCATGATCATGCCGGGCCGCGTTTACCGGAAAGACGAAGTGGACGCGACGCACTCGCCCGTGTTCCACCAGGTCGAGGCGCTGGTCATCGACCGCGGCATCTCCATGGCGGATCTCAAGGGCACCGTCGAGGTCTTCCTCGGCGAGCTCTTCGGCCCGGGCACGAAGGTGCGCTTCATTCCGACATTCTTCCCCTTCGTCGAGCCCGGCGCCGACGTCCACATGACGTGCATCTTCTGCAAGGGCTCCGGCTGCCGGAAATGCAAGAACTCGGGCTGGATCGAGATCATGGGCTCGGGCGCCGTCCACCGGAAGGTGCTCGAGGGCGCCGGCATCGACCCGGAGAAGTACACGGGCTTCGCGTTCGGTGGCGGCATCGACCGCATCGCACTCCTTCTCTACGGCTTCCCCGACCTCCGGCTGCTCTTCGAGGGCGACGAGCGCTTTCTCTCGCAGTACGCGGGGCGCATCCTGGGGGAGCGCTCGTGAAGTTCGCGCTCGAGTGGATCGCCGACTTCCTCGCGGAGCCGCAGCCGGCGGAGCGCGCGCGGGCACTCCTCGACCAGGCGGGCCTGCCCGTCGAGTTCGTCGAGGGCGCCGCGGGAGCCGAAGTCTTCGACGTCGAGATCACCCCGAACCGCCCCGACGCGATGAGCCACGCGGGGCTCGCGCGCGAGATCGCCGCGCTGTCGTCGACGCCGCTCGCCCCCGCGGCGCCGGAGCTGTCGCTCCCGCCCGGCTCCGGCGAGGAGATCGGCGCCTCCGCCTCGATCCGGATCGACGTTCCGAAGCAGTGCCTGCGGTTCGGCGCCCTGCTGATTCGCGGCATCACACCGGCTCCTGCGCCCGAGCTCGTGCGGCGCCGCCTCGCCGCGATCGGAAGCCACTCGATCGGCGCGGCGGTCGACGCGACGAACTACGCGCTCTGGTCGCTCGGCCAGCCTCTCCACGCCTTCGACTTCGACAAGCTCCGCGGCGGCTCCGTCGTCGTGCGCAAGGCAAAGCGGGGCGAGACGCTCGTGACGCTCGACGGCGTCGAGCGGCGGCTCGCTCCCTCCGACGTGGTCGTCGCGGATGCCGAGCGCGCCGTCTCGCTCGCGGGGATCATGGGCGGCCTCGACACGGCCGTGACGGATTCGACGAAGAACGTCCTCCTCGAGGCCGCCTGGTGGGACCCCGTCTCGATCCGCCGGACGTCCCGCCGGCTCGGGATGCACACGGACGCCTCGCATCGCTTCGAGAGGGGCGCCGACATCGAGTCCATCCCGGCCGCGCTCCATCTCGCGGCGAACCTCATCCTCCGGAGCGCCGGCGGAACGCTCGCGCCCGGGTTCCTCGATGTCCGGGGGGCCCCGTTCAAGAGCCGGCGCGCCGCGCTGCGTCTCTCAAGGTTGCGCCTGCTCGCGGGAGATCCGGAGATCCCGCTCGAGTTCGCTCGCGAGGCCCTCGCGCGGCTGGGCTTCGAGGCGGAACTGCGAGGCAAGAAGATCTCCGTCACGATCCCGGCGCGCCGCCACGACGTGCGCGAGGAGGACGACCTCGTCGAAGAAGTGCTGCGCGTGTGGGGCTACGACAGGCTTCCGTCGCGGCTGCCTCCGGCGACGGAGCCCGGGCGGCGCCTCGAGCCGATGCGGATCGTCGAGGAGAGCCTCGCGGACGCCGCCGTGGCGTCCGGGCTCTTCGAGAACGTCGGATATCCGTTCACCGACCGCGCGGAACAGGAGGCGCCGTGGTCCGCGTGGCTCGAAGCAGCGGGAATCGGGGCGCCCATCTCCGTGGCGAACCCGCTCGACGACACGCGCCGCAACCTTCGCGGGACGCTTCTTCCGGGCCTGCTCGACGCCGTCTCCGCCAACGCGCGGCACGGGCGCAACGACGCGGCGCTCTTCGAGATCGGAAGGGTGTTCGGACGCGCCGATGGAGATCCCGCGGATCCGCCGTCGCTCGAATCGCGGCGGTTCGGCTTCGCCCTTTCCGGAGAAGTCCGCACCCACTGGAGCGCGGGACCGGAGGGAAGGTCGTGGGACTTCTTCGACGCCAAGGGCCTCCTCGAACGGGTGCTCGAGCCGTGGATCGACCCGGCCGCGCTCGCGTGGGAGCCGGGCGCGGTCGACGGGTTCGCTCCCGGCGCGACGGCGTGGGTTCGTCTGCCGGACGGAAAAATGCTCGGCGTCGCGGGCCTCGTGTCGCGGAGTGAGCGCGAGCGCCGGAGCCTGCCCGAAGCCGTGTTCGCGGGGGAGATCCTGGTCGAGCGGATCCCGGCGCGGCCCCGCGATGCCGGGTTCGCCGCGTACTCTGTCTTCCCGCCCGTTCATGCCGACCTCTCCTTCGCCCACGACCGCGCCCTCGCGTGGACGGATCTCGCC